>JAUYDB010000095.1 GCA_030691985.1 Candidatus Omnitrophota bacterium
GATAAAATAGGGGACACTCATTTTTTATCAATAAAAACTGCATAAAATGGGTGTCCCCCATTTTATCCCACACGATACCCTAATGACTCATAGCTAAATGTTACCCGGTCTTAGTTGACTCTTAGTAGTAGTAACTTTCTCTTTTTGGGCGACTTTTTCTCTTTGTGAATAGTGTGTATATGTGGATAAAGTCGATGAGCTTTTGCCGATAAGGGCGATTTCCGACGGACATGAGATTTGTCTCATATTTTTTATCCCCTGGCGTGGCCTATAATCGACGATCTCCGTCGGGCGCATGGTTTACCTCGAGCCTTTTAGCGCTTCAAATATCTTTTTCATCTTTGCCTCAATACCTTTCCGAAGTTGGAATGGGTTGAGAGTTTCGAACTGCTCTTTGAGAGACCGTTTAACCGATGGATGAACATGTTTCGATTCCATGACTCTCTCGTAAGGCGTCTTAGGCTTATCATAGCGCTTGACCGTCTTTGAGGCAATAACTTTCTTCTCGATAAGCTTCGTGGATGGCTGGAAGAAGTTATGATATAGCCTCCATTCGGTCCTGTAAAGATCATTCATCATATCGACAATCTTTCGCTTATCGAGCCTGTGGTATCCGAACCATTGCCTGACATGGGTCCAGTTCTTCTGTTCGACATGGGCATTATCATCCTTATGGTAAGGCCTGGAGCGCGTAAATTGAACAGGTTTAACTCTGTCGGCGAAGTGGCGCATCAGATGATGATTGATGAATTCACCGCCGTTATCAGCGTCGAAGCCGAGTACCGGGAAGGGTATACGTGATTCCATGTCTTTGAGAGCGGCCAGTACGCCTGTCTCACCCTTGCCCCATACGGCACCTTGTTCGGTCCAGCCGGTGGCTATATCGACGAGATCCACGGTATTTGCATAGTCGCCCTCGATTTTATCTCCACAATGGGCGACCGTATCGGCCTCTACGAAGCCGGGCTTAAATTCGTTCCATTGATCGGTCTTGATCGGTATCTGTTTACGGAGTAACGTCCCGGGTTTTGTGGTGCATCGTCCTTTTAGTTTATATTTGGCTCGTAAGGGTTTTAAGATTCTATCGATAGTAGGCGGTGATATTCGATATAACGCCTTAACGACATCAAGAGCCAACGCGCCATATTCTTTGACATATCCCGGCATCCATAATGGTATTACGGCCTTCATCCGTTTTGAGCAGGGGAGATTCGCCGCCAGCCATATGCGTTTTAACGGCTCTGTGATGGACGGTTTATTATAAACCGATGGCGCTCCGCGCCTTTTAGGTTTAGGTTTTGTGAATCGCTTAAAGTTCTTTAACAGCCGTATGGCATGTTTACGGTGATAGCCGCAAGTGGCGCAGAATTCATCCAATATAAGCGTCTTCTCTTTGCGGGAAGCTCTTTTATAACGTAGATAAATACTCTCGAGACATTCCATCCTTGCTCCGGGACTCATGATATAACCCCCTTTCGAGGGCTATATTATTCGGTAACATCAATTATGAGTCAACGAAGCATTTCAGATTCTGTTTGGGTAACATTTAATGTGAGGCAATTCGGATACCTATTGACCTATTGACAAACAGTTTTTTTGTGGTATACTTTATAGTAGTAAAGCGCGAAGTGAGCGCTTTAAGAAGGAACACAATGAGGCGTTCGAAAGAACGCTTTTTGTGTTTTAATACTTGGATCATTCGACAGGCTCATGGTCGAGCCCTGAGCGAAATCTAAGGGTTAATCGTTTCCTTCTATAGGATAAAGATGTCCTTTTTGGCAAAACAGCAAGCCGAAAAGGACTTTTTTATTTTTGGAACAAGGGCGTTCTGTGCCGGTTGTAAAGGCAAAAGAACGCCCTTTTTTGTGCGCCAAGAAGGTGATTGCCATGAATTTTGACGAGCTTTACAAAAAGATAAATCCGAAATTAAAGGGGATAGCGAGAAAACGCAACGGCCGCTGTCTCTTTATAGATGAAGACGATCTGTATCAGGAAATGTGCATATATCTTTGGGATCAATATAAAGGCGGCATGCCTGCGGATGTCAACGAATCTTATATTGCTAAAGGGTGCGAGTTCCATATCCTTAATTATATAAGGAAGAATAGAGATAACGCGTCTTTTGTAAGCATGGAACAGCCTTTAAATGACAGCGGAGATATGCCCGGAGATGTTATAGCGGCCGCGGCTAAGCCGATGGATGAATTATTGGATAAAGAGATCGTCATGCATGAGATAAGGAATAACGGATTCAGTAAAAAAGAAAAGGCAGTATTTTTCCTTTTAATCGAAGGGAGAACCGCCAGGGAGGTCGGCAGGAGGCTTAATATATCGCATGTCATGGTTTTAAAATATAAGAAAAAACTCATAAGAGATATGCGGAAGGTTACCAAACCTGCCGATTCTTTACTTATGTAAGTGTAGAGTTGATAGTTTTGGAAACGGCAACGTTTAAGGCCGTTTAGACGTGGGTGTCTTTTTAATCGAGGAAAGATTAAGAAGGCGCCTTTTTTGTTTTTAGGAATTTGAATTTGAAAGAGAAAAAAAACATGAAATGTTTAAAAATATCATTTGCCGCACTGGCCGTTTTTTCAAGTATTTTTTACTTCTATGACCTTGCTTATGCCACCGCCACTACGCATATCTGGGCGCCATCGACGGATACCCAGGGGTACGGGACAGGCCACATTACAGCCGATGTATATATACCTGTAGAGCGTTCAAGCGACGGAAGCCGGCCGGACACTATAACTAATACCGGCCTTACATTCGGCCTCCTGCCGTTTAAAAAACTAAACGCAGAGGCCGGGTTTGATTATAAAACCGGTTACGGCAGTCTTGACAGCTATCCCATATATTTCAACGCCAAGCTTGCGGTCCCGGAAGGCGTTTTTAAAGGAGATTTTCCATATGCGGAGCACCTCCCGGCCGTAGCGGCCGGCATATATGACGTAGGAACCAAGATCGACAAGACCGATGACAACATTATATATATAGAGGCTGCGAAAACGGTTTCTGTAAAAGGTTTTTCGCTCGGCAGATTTTCGGCCGGCTATTTCGGGGGAAACGATAAGCTGCTCTTGAACCAGGATAGCGCTAAAGATGCCGACGGCCTTTTATTGGCATGGGAAAGGACAATGACAGAGATGAGCGATAAATTATGGGTCTGCGTAGAATACCAGGGAACGAAATCGGCGTATGGGGCGCTTAACCTGGGGTTTTCCTGGCAATTTACACCCAGCACTTCCGTTATCTTTGGCTATCAGTTTTATAATAACCGCGACTTGGCAGATACAGCAACACTACAGGTAGATATCAACTTTTAATAAATGGAAAGGAGTTAGGCGCGATATGGATATGAAAATTATTGTAGATACTATATGGGTCTTGATTACGGCGAAGATGGTGTTTTTTATGAATTTGGGATTCGCGATGGTAGAATCGGGATTCGCGAGGGTTAAAAACTGCGTGAATATACTTTCCAAAAATTTCATAGTGTTCGCCGTCTCATCACTCGGCTTCCTGGCATTGGGGTGGGGCCTGATGTTTGGCGACGGCAATCCTTTTATAGGGCTGAAAGGACTATGGTTCTTAACAGGCGCGGATAATTCACCGTCTATAGGGGCTGCCTATAAGGGCGTATATTCCGCAATCTCATGGACAGGGGTGCCGCTATTTGCCAAATTTTTCTTTCAGCTTGTTTTCTGCGGCACTGCGGCAACTATAGTTTCAGGGGCGGT
>JAUYDB010000118.1 GCA_030691985.1 Candidatus Omnitrophota bacterium
CAATATAAAGGAGGCGAGGGCCGCCCTTAAAGAGATAGGGCTTCCCGCTGTTGTAAGGCCAAGTTTTACGCTGGGCGGAACAGGGGGTGGTATAGCAACAGGCAAGGATGAATTTGAGCAGATCGCGAGTCTGGGTCTCAAAAGCAGCATGAACAGTGAAATATTAATCGAGGAGTCTGTTGTCGGATGGAAGGAATATGAGTTGGAGGTTATGCGCGATATCAGGGACAACGTGGTAATCGTCTGTTCCATAGAAAATTTTGATCCCATGGGTGTCCATACAGGGGATTCGATCACTGTCGCGCCAGCCCAGACCCTGACAGATAAAGAATATCAGCGGATGAGAGACGCCGCTATCGCGATAATAAGAGAGATAGGCGTTGAAACCGGCGGTTCGAATATTCAGTTTGCGGTCAATCCTTCAAACGGCAGGATGGTTGTTATAGAAATGAACCCCCGCGTCTCAAGGAGCTCCGCGCTGGCCAGCAAGGCTACAGGGTTTCCCATAGCAAAGTTTGCCGCCAAGCTTGCCGTCGGTTATACTCTCGATGAGATTAAGAACGATATAACGAGACAGACGCCGGCGTCATTTGAGCCTGCGATAGATTATTGCGTTGTCAAGATTCCGAGGTTTACATTCGAGAAATTTCCGGAAGCCGGAGACGTCCTTGGCATATCAATGAAGTCTGTGGGCGAGACCATGGCCATAGGCAGGACATTCAAAGAGGCCCTGCAGAAGGGCTTGCGCGGTCTTGAGATAGGGCACGCGGGATTAGACAACAAGCTGCATTATAAGGATATTTCGCGTTCAAAGCTTATGCGCCGGCTGAAAGAACCGAATGCCTCAAGGATATTCTATATAAAATACGCCCTGCAAACAGGGATGGGGGTCGGCGTAATAGCGGGCCTTACGTATATCGACCCCTGGTTTATTAATAATATAAAAGACATAGTTGATCTGGAAAAAAAGATAAGCCGGTCGCATAAAGTAAAGTCTATTTCGCCTGGATTGTTAAGGCAGGCCAAGCAGTATGGTTTCAGCGACAGGCAGATTGCCCGGATGACCCGCGCAAGCGAATTATCTGTAAGGCGCCTGAGGA
>JAUYDB010000242.1 GCA_030691985.1 Candidatus Omnitrophota bacterium
GCCATCCTTATTCTTCACGCCCTCTCGGGAGATGCCCATGCCGCGGGTATTCATGAAGGCCAAAACGATCCCGGATGGTGGGACTCCATGATTGGCCCCGGCAAAGCCTTTGATACAGATAGATATTTTGTCATATCCTCGAACATTCTCGCAGGATGCAAAGGCTCTACCGGCCCATCAAGCGTCAATCCTAAAACAGGAAGGCCTTATGCCCTTGATTTTCCTCTCGTCAGCATCTGCGACATGGTCAATTCCCAAAAGCGCCTTATAGATCATTTAGGTATCGAAAAATTACTATCTGTTGTCGGCGGTTCAATGGGCGGCATGCAGGCTCTGTCGTGGCTTATAAATTATCCCGATAAGCTTTGGAGCGCTATTCCTATTGCCACAGCGGCGAGACATTCGCCGCAGCAGATCGCATTTAATGAAGTAGGCAGGCAGGCGATTATGGCGGACCCGCATTGGAAATCCGGGAGTTATTACGATGGCCTGCCGCCGGCCAGGGGCCTTGCTGTCGCCAGGATGATCGGGCATATAACATACATGAGTGACGCGTCGATGGCCGAAAAGTTCGGCAGGCATAAGAAGGATAATGGGCAAAACTTTAAGTTTACGGCTGATTTCGAAGTCGAGGGATATCTGCGTTACCGCGGGGATAATTTTGTCAAACGGTTTGACGCAAACTCATACCTTTATATAACCAAGGCTATGGATAATTTTGACGCTTCGCAAGGCAGGCCCCTTGAAGATATTTTGCAGGGTGTCAAAGCGAAAGCGCTGATCATTGCTTTTAAATCAGATTGGTTATATCCGGCATATCAATCAAAGGATATTGTCAGGGCATGCAAGCATTCGGGGGTAGAGACTTCTTACTGCGAAATAGATTCAACATATGGGCATGACGCGTTTCTCCTTGAAGTCGAGGAGGAGACGCATCTTGTTAAACATTTCCTGAAAAAAGTATTTCATAAATATGAGGTAACAGGTGATAGACAAATATGACGATATCAGGCCTGATCATAGGGCAATACTGGAGTTAGTGAAGCCGGGCTCATCCGTTCTGGACTTGGGGTGCGGCACCGGCGAGCTTTTGTACATTTTAATCAAGGAGAAAAACGCGAAGGCCCAGGGCATAGAGATAGACGACAACGCCATATACAAATGTGTCGCCAGAGGGTTAAATGTTTTTCACGGAGATATCGATACCGGCCTGGCGGAATATAAAGATAAATATTTTGATTATGTGATATTAAACCAAAGCCTTCAGCAAGTTAAAAAACCGAATGTGGTCTTATCCGAAGCATTAAGGGTCGGGAAAAAAGCTATTATAGGGTTTCCTAATTTCGCGCATTATAACGCGCGTTTACAAATATTTTTAAGAGGGAAAACGCCGGTTACATCGTCGTTGCCGTACGAGTGGTATGATACGCCGAATTTGCATTTCTTAAGTATCTCGGATTTTATCGAATACTGCCATAAGAGAAATATCAGGATAGAAAAATCGGTCTTTATCGGAAAAGGCAAAGCGGTAAAGATATTTCCAAACTGGTTTGCTCGGACAGGAATATTCCTTATCTCTAAGGCCGTTTAGCCTTGCAAGCGCGCGTTTTTCATGCGCGCTTATTGATAATATTACACGCATAAAGGAGGGGCTATGAGGTTATTGACTGTAATGATGATTTCAGGGCTGGTCTTCTTTTCGAGCGGCGCCGCTTATTGCGAAAGCGACAGCGACGGAGACAGTAAAGGCGGCGGCAACGAGGCATTGACGGGAGCGCTTTTGGGAGGGCTTTTGGGCGGCGGCATCGGCACCGCGATTGGAAGCGCTTCCGGGCACGCGGGGAAGGGAGCGCTTATAGGCGCCGGTATCGGCGCTGTCGGCGGCACTCTTTTAGGGGCCAGCCGGGCGTCTAAAAAGTCTCAAGAGTCCTATGCGGAACAGCCGGAGGATTCTCCGGGAAGCCAGGTCGTGTCGTATGCCGATCCGGAAATTCCTAAAAACGCCAAGATAAAGAAGAAGATAATCCGTAAATATGACCAGACGGGCAATGTAGTGTCGGAAAAAGAGGTCA
>JAUYDB010000244.1 GCA_030691985.1 Candidatus Omnitrophota bacterium
CTCCCGTTCTTCGTTTACCGATATCCTTCTCGCCTGAAAAGTTCTGGTGGCCGGGTCTATCCTGCTTTTGCGGTAGCGAAAACCGGCCGCTTTACGGATTATCGCGGCCAGGTCATGCGTCGTCTCTATCGGCCTCTTCGATCGCTCGCTTACTATAAATCTCGCGATTCTGGCATGAAGCCTTTCCTCCCCGAACTTCTCGATGAGCTCTGACAGATCTTTTTCTTTATACTTATTCACTATATCGTAAGCTGTCAAAGCGAGGAGGGGGTCCATTCTCATATCAAGTATGGCATCCTCTTTTATGCTGAACCCCCTCACCCCGTTCTCGATCTGATACGAAGATACGCCTACATCGAATAGGATTGCGTCAAATCCTTTGATACCTTCGTTTACGATTAGCGCGTCTAAATCCCTGAAATTACCGTTTATCAATTTGAAAGAGCCGTTAAAATCTTTAAGCGTTGTTTCGGTTATATCCAGAGCCGATTTATCGGCGTCCAGCCCTATCAACCTCCCCCCCGGCAACACCCTCTTCAGCATCTCGATCGCATGAGCCCCTCCGCCTACCGTCGCGTCCAGCACGATGCCGCCGTCTTTTAAATTCAAAAAGCTTAATACTTCTTTAAGCATTACCGGCCGATGTATGAGCAAAGTTGCTCCCAAAAAATCCGCTATCCTTCTTCCGTCATCAATTTTTCAGCTATGTCTTCGAAGGATTCTTTTGAATTATTGTAATATTCCTGCCAGGCTTCCATGGACCAAATTTCTATCCTGTTTGACACGCCGATGATCATGATATCTTTCTTGATACCGGCAAAATCTCTCAGGTATTTCGGAAGCAGAATTCTACCCTGTTTGTCGCATTCGATCTGGCTGGCGCCCGCGAAATATAACCTGTTGAATTTCCTCGCCTCAGATTTAGTAAAGGATATGGATCTGAATTTTGATTCCTGGGACTTCCATTCGTTTTCCGTAAACAAAAAAAGGCACTTATCAAGCCCCCTTGTCATATACAACTTTTCGATGTCGTATTCTTTAAAGGACTCTCTGAATTTGGAAGGGATAACAAAACGCCCCTTCTTGTCTATGGCATGCTCATGCTCGCCATAAAACATCCGCCATTTCCTCCATTTTACTCCACTTTATACCACTATGCGTATAAAGTATACATTAGCGCGCCATTCTTGTCAAGCCTTACTCTATAAAAAAAATGTGGCAGCCCAGTGTTATAAAAGCTTTGTAAGAAAAATGGGGTCTGACCCAACACGTCTACTGCTCATTGAATGGGTCTGACCCCATTTTTTGGCATAGCAAGCTATCCATAAAAAGGGGTCAGACCCATTCACGGCTTAATAGACGCGCTGGGTCAGACCCCTTTTTATAGACCCCGTTTTATCATCGTCTCTTAAAACTCTGATCTATTAAAAAAAATAAGGACACATCCATTTCCCTATCCTTAAGAATGATAGAAATATGGGATGTGCCCCTATTTTTTCGCAGATCTATAAGCCGAGTTCTGTCTTACTCCGCTATGAACGGAGCGAGGTGATCATCTATCTAGCCCTTAGATTGCTCCAAGGATCGAGCGACCTTACCCGTCCCAATACCGATGTATTTTCGATAGGCGCGAGCAACGCCTGGATTGGGACCTATTTGGTCTTGCTCCGCGTAGAGATTACCGCGTTTCACCCCCGTACTTTTCCCGACATAAAAAGTATCGAAGAAGGTACGGGACTCGTCTCTGTGGCTCTAATCCTCGCCTTTCGGCGGGCGGCCGTTAGCCGCTACGCTGCTCTATAGAGCTCGGACTTTCCTCCTTCGCGCCTCTTTCAATTCAATCACAAATATAAGAAAGCGCGAAGGCGATCACCCGATCTGCGAAATTTTCGAAATTTAAAACAAGCCGGATAAATTCATGGCCTTGTTGGCCAAACGATCCGCCTCTTTATTCTTTGAGCGGTCTATGTGTTTTATCTTAAAAGAGCCGAATTTTCTTAACATGCCCAGCGCCCTTTCGAAGAGCGGTTTTATATCGACGTTTTTTACTTTGTAATCACCGCTGATCTGCTTTGCCACCAGTTCGCTATCCATATTGATAACCACCTCATTCGCCGAAAGTTTTAGCGCTTCTTCTAATCCGTTGACCAGAGCGGTATACTCGGCTATATTGTTTGTCGCCTCCCCTATATATTTAAATATCTCTTTAAGCTTTTTTCTTTTACTATCAAGTATAATGATCCCTATGCCGGCCGGACCCGGATTGCCCCTGCTGCCTCCGTCAATATAAAGGTGGAGTTTTTTATTCATTTATATATAATATCCTCGCGCAATTCTCGCAGAATACCAGCCGATCCTTCATCTTTATCTCGTTTATCACCTGCGGCGGCATTACACGGAAACAACCCTGGCATGACTCGTTAGAGACAGGGACTACCGCCAGCCCATCCTTATTCTGTATTATCCTATCATATTTTGCCAGAACGGCTCTATCTGCCTTTTCCGCCATGGCAGATCTCTGTTTTTTAATACTATCCAGCTCTGCCTTGATGCGGCCGGCCTCTTCGTTAAGCCTTTTTTTCTCTTCGATAAGCTTAACATCTTCCTGTTTCAGAAACTCCTTTTCCCTCGTTATATTTTTATTCTCTTCCTCTATCTCATCCAATAACCTGATTATATCCTCTTCTATCAGAGAGATGTCCGCCTTTGTCCTTGCGATCTCTTGCTGAAATGCGGCATACTCCTTGTTGGTCTTAACCTGGTACATCTGCGTCTGAAATTTCTTTATCGCGCCCTCTTTGGCTTCCAAGTCTCCATCCTTCTGTTTCTTCTTTACCTGGAGCGCCTTGTACGCTTCCTCAAGATTCTTTAAGTTACCCATCTTGTTTTTATATTCTTCATCGCTTGTTTTAATTCTTACAGGTATCGACTCGAGATCGTCTTCCAGCTTAAAGATATGCGTGTCCATCCCCTGCATTTCCACCAACAATTTTATCTGTTCTTCTAAATTTATCGCCATATTTTATCAGTCAACTCTCTACGCTGAACCATCCCAGCAGTTACTCAACAGAATGGTGGACGCGACAGGAGTTGAACCTGTGACCTCTGCGATGTGAGCGCAACGCTCTAACCAGCTGAGCTACGCGTCCAAAACCTAAAGTTATGCTTTATGGACTTGCCCCGCCTAAGACAGTTTAATGGACTTGCGGCGGGGTCCCGCCGCCTTTTCTATTGCCTGTTGCAGGCGGGAAACCTGTGACCTCTGCGATGTGAGCGCAGCGCTCCAACCGACTGAGCTACGCGTCCCGATTTGCGAAGCAAATCGGATG
>JAUYDB010000003.1 GCA_030691985.1 Candidatus Omnitrophota bacterium
GATCTTTGCCTACCCCTCACCCTAACCCTCTCCCCTAAAGGGGAGAGGGGAATATGAAGGAATTCCCCCATAATCCCCTCCCTGAAGGGAAGAAGGGATTTCCTTATAATTTCCTCTCCCCCTGTAGGGGGAGAGGATTAAGGTGAGGGGGAAATTGCGCCAGCTTGGACAGCTATGCTATATTGTTAAGACGGCAAATATGTTTTTCTTTTTCGATATATATGCCGTTGCGCGTCAAAAGCTCGCCCCAATCGACCTGGCTTGCGTCAAACTCCGGGCCGTCGACACAGCTGAATTTAACCTCCCGGCCTACGCTGACCCTGCAGCAGCCGCACATGCCGGTGCCATCGACCATAATCGCGTTCAGCGAAACACGGGCGGGAACGCCGAAAGGCCGCGTCACCCCGGCAACGGCCCTCATCATCGGCAGGGGGCCTACGGCATAGACCAGATCATGCTTTTCTTTTTCAAGAAGCTCTTTGAGCGCTTCGGTCACGAATCCTTTACGGCCGTAGGAACCATCGTCTGTCAACACCATTACCTCGTCAGAAATTTCTTTCAACTCGCGCTCAAGGATCATCAGTTCTTTTGTGCGCGATCCTATGACAGCGGTGACATAATTACCGGCGCCTTTCATTGCCGCGGCTACAGGGTATATTTCCGCTATGCCCACACCGCCGCCGACCAGTATGACTCTGCCGTATTTCCTGATCTCGGTAGGATGGCCCAAAGGGCCGACTATAGAATAGAGGCTGCCCCCCGGCATGCTGCCGCCCAGGAGCTTTGTGGTAAACCCCGCTTCCTGCGCTATAAGCGTTATCACGCCTTTTTCCGCGTCGGCCCATACGATAGTAAGGGGGATCCTTTCCCCCTCTTCGTTCACCATGAGAACGACAAACTGCCCCGCCCTTGCCTTCGCGGCGATATCCGGCGATTGAACGGTAATTTTTACAATACGCGTTCCCTGGCTGTCTGCAAGGACTTCCTTACTTAATATCTTCATGCAATCCCATATTTCCTGAAGTTAAATACTGCGCGCCTCTTTAATGCCATAATTGCCCATTAATTAGGCATATATAAACATTGCTGTCCAAATTGGCGCAATTTCCCCCTCACCTTAATCCTCTCCCCCTAAAGGGGGAGAGGAAATTATGAGG
>JAUYDB010000029.1 GCA_030691985.1 Candidatus Omnitrophota bacterium
TCCTCTCCCCTGAAAAGGGAGAAGGGATTTCCTTATAATTTCCTCTCCCCCTTTAGGGGGAGAGGATTAAGGTGAGGGGGAAATCGCGCCAATTTTGACAGCAATGATTGTGTCCCCCAATTTCCCCTATATCATAATAGCTCCGGCGCCTGCTTTTGTAAATATTTTATCACAAGCGCGGTAACTATGGCTTCCACCCATCCGAAAACAAGAAGATGCTCTCCCAGCATAACCGGTATGGCGACATTTAACCCATAAGGGCAATAGAGCGCCTGGCCGGTTGCCGTCCTATGAAGAAGCGGCTGGATGCCAAATTCAAAGCCGGTCAGGGCCGCCGCGATATTAAGCGCTATGTAACCGGCTATCCCGGCGGCTATGACCCGCCTTCCGGAATCGACGGGAGAATTGCGGCTTATCGCCTTGTAGATATAATATCCCGTGAACGGCATCGCAAAAGCCATGTTGAAGCAATTCGCGCCGATGGCCGTAATTCCGCCGTCTCCGAAGAGAAGCGCCTGTATTACGAGCGCGACGGTGATAGCTATAGACGCCGCCCAGGGCCCGAGGAGTATCGCGACGAGGGCACCCCCGGCCGCGTGCCCTGTCGTTCCGCCAGGGATTGGCACATTGAACATCATGATGACAAAACTGAATGCCGCGCCCATGGCGAGGAGAGGCGCCTGTTTGGCTTTCAGCGTCTTCTTAACAATTCTGGACGCGAATATCCATACGGGCAGCATCGCCGCGTAAAAAAACCCGCATGTCTGGGGCCCCAAATATCCGTCCGGTATATGCATATTATTAGTCGGTCAACAAGTGGAAAATGGGGATTTTTCTACTGTTTTTATTATTGGAAAAATGAACCCGTCCCCATTTTCCACTTCGACAGCCTCAATCCAAGGCAGATGAAAAAGATGATGAAGTTTATCATCACGATCGACGCGCCGCTTGGAAGATCAAAAAAGTAGGACGCGAAGATGCCTGATACAACGGAACAAACGGCGGACGATGAAGCGAATAGAATGGCCGATTTAAAACTTCTGGCCACCTGTAACGCGGATACCGCCGGAAGAATGATTAAACTCGATACGAGCATCGTCCCCACAATTTTAATGCCCATAACGACAACGAGAGCGGTAAGCAGAATAAGGATTTTATTTACCGCCTTGACCCGTATGCCCGAAACCCGGGCATATTCTTCATC
>JAUYDB010000034.1 GCA_030691985.1 Candidatus Omnitrophota bacterium
GTTGTGAATAACTTCCTGTGCCAATTCCAGGCCGGCCTTCTCGGCATAGATGTTGTGAGGCCCAAGGTTGTGGAGACGACGTCTCTCGGCGCGGCGTATCTGGCGGGGCTCGCCATAGGTTATTGGAAAAATTCCGACGAGATAAAACGGTGTTGGGCGGTTGACAAGGTTTTTAAGCCGAAGATGCCGAAAGAAACCCGGGAGAGGCTCTATAAAGGCTGGCGTGACGCGGTAAAGAGGACGCTTACACGATGAAGACGTATGGTGTGGAAAATGGGTGACACCCATTTTTAGGCAGTTTTTATTGATAAAAAATGAGTGTCCCCCATTTTTTTGATGGGGAGAAAAATAGGGACTGTCCCAGAAGCGTCTATTTCGTATTGATTGGGACTGTCCCTATTTTAAGGCGGTGGAGCTTCGCGAAATGAAGATGTTTGATGTGGCTATAATAGGCGGGGGCGTTGTAGGGACCGCGATTGGGCGCGAGCTCTCGCGCTACAGGTTACGCGCCGCGATCTTCGAGAAAGAGGCAGAGCTTGCTTTCGGCGTCTCAAAATCGAACAGCGGGATCATTCATCCCGGGACACAGAACTCCCCTGGTTCTCTTAAAGGAAAGCTATGCGTCCTCGGCAACCTCTTGACCAGAAAACTCGCCGGAGAGCTTTGTATTGATTTTAAAGAAGCGGGAGAGCTCATCGTAGCTTTCAACGAAAAAGAATGCGCCCTCCTCTTACGATTAATGAAAAACGGGGAATCACTGGGGGTCCCGGGCATGAAGATAGTGAACAGGCGCTGGCTTAAGGCGCATGAGCCGAATCTTTCGCGTGAGGCGGTTGCCGCCCTTTACGCTCCGACAGCAGGCATAATCAGCCCTTACCGATGGGTCTATGATTTTGCTGAAAATGCCGCCAGAAACGGCGTCGAGATTCATACCGAAACGAAGGTGGAAAATATTCAGCCGGCAAGGCCCGGTTTTGAGATAGCCGCTTCCGGAGGGACCTTCAGGGCGCGGTTTGTGGTGAACGCGGCAGGCCTGTATGCGGATGAAGTCTCGGGCATGGTTGGCTTGGACGATTTTAAAATAAAGCCGCGCAAGGGGGAAGAATTCCTCTTAGACAAGAAAGACGAACACCTCACAAACCATCTTTTATTTCCGCTGCCCTCCAAGACGTCTAAAGGGATACTTGTCACGATGACCTCTGATGGAAATCCCATGATAGGCCCCACCTCTGAAGTTATCGAGGACAAAGAGGATCTGTCGACTACGGATGCAGGCCTCAAAAAAGTGCTTGCCGGAGCGATGAGGCTCGTCCCTTCCATAAACGAAAATGATATCATCGCATATTTCGCCGGGTTGAGGCCGGCCGCAGGGGATGATTTTATCATCCGGCATGAAGACAAGGCGCCCGGGTTTATCAATGTCGCCGGAATACAATCTCCCGGGCTGACGGCCGCGCCGGCCATCGCGCTCATGGTGTCAGATATACTGAAGAAGAACGGCCTCGAGATGAAGAAGAAGGCGGTTTTTCACAAGCACCGGAAAAGCGAATTTCATCTGTTTGCCGCGGCGCCTGAAAAGGCAAAGCGATTTATACGCAGGGACGCCTCATACGGGGATATCGTGTGCAGGTGTGAGATGGTATCCGCGAGGGAGGTGCGGGACGCGATAGCGCGGGGCGCCATAACGATGGACGGGATAAAGTTCAGGACGCGCGCGCAGGCAGGCAGGTGCCACGGCAGTTTCTGCACGACAAGGATCATGAAGATACTCTCCCGGCAGACGGGGACGCCTGTCACGGCGCTTACGAAGCGGGGAAAAGGGTCGGAGATACTTAAAGGCAGCAGGGAGAACAGTTGACAAGAGACCTCGTCATAGTCGGCGGCGGGCCGGCAGGAATGGCCGCCGCCATATCTGCCCACGAGAACGGAGTAAGGGACATACTGCTTGTTGAACGAAACGAGTGTTTGGGCGGGATATTGAACCAATGTGTCCACACGGGGTTCGGAATAGACTATTTCAAAGAGACGCTGACCGGCCCTGAATACGCGTTCAGGTTTATACAGAAAACACGGCGCATGCCCGGGATAGAAGTTAGCCTGAGATCTTTCGTGGTTCATCTGACAGGGCGCAAGGTATTGACGTATTTCAAGCCCGGCAGATTGGAAACGGTCAGGGCCAGGGCGCTTATTATGGCAACAGGCGCCAGGGAGAAGACTCGCGAGATGATTCATATAGCCGGGACGCGGCCCGCGGGTGTATTCTCCGCGGGACTTGCCCAGAAACTGATAAATATCGAAGGGCTTCTTCCGGGCAAGGCGGTTGTGATAGTGGGATCCGGTGATATCGGGCTCATCATGGCGCGGCGCTTTGTGCTTGAGGGGGCCAGGGTCAAGGCGATTATCGAGATCCAGGATACGGTAAGCGGGCTGGTTCGTAATGTCGTCCAATGCGTAGAGGATTTCAACATCCCTGTATATTTCAGGCATAAGATCGCGAAGGTCCTGGGTAAAGACAGGGTTGAGGGGGTTCGCGTAGTAAAAGTGGACGGGCGTTTCGAAGAGATACGCCGCTCCGCGTTCGAAATAGATTGCGATACGGTCCTGTTATCCGTCGGGCTGATACCCGAAAATGAGCTCATCGAAATGGCGGGTGCCGCGATGGATAAGCTGACGAACTGTCCGGTTTCAAAAGCGCTCAATAACACTTCCATACCGGGACTCTTTGTATGCGGCAACGCCTATAAAATCTATGATATCGCGGATTCCGTTTCGCGGGACGGCGCGCTCGCGGGCCGCATGGCGGCAAAATACCTTAAGGGCATAAGATGACAAGAAAGCTTACGTGCATAGAATGCCCTAAAGGATGTTCGCTATCCGTGAAGGTAAAAGACGGCGTTGCGGCGGCGGTTAGCGGCCAGATGTGCCCAAAGGGCAAGCTATATGCCTCCAGAGAGGTGGAGAATCCTCTGCGGACGCTGACATCCGGCGTGCTTGCGCAGGGCCTGCCTTTTGCGATGGTTCCGGTCAAGACCGACAGGCCCATACCCAAGGGCGCGCTGTTAGAGGCGATGGATAAGATCAAGAAACTTAAGATAACAAAACGCGTCCATATAGGCGACGTGGTCGTTCGGGACTTTCTCGGGCTCGGCGTGAATCTGGTGGTCACGCGAGAATTTTTCGTAAAGGATCAATAACTTACGGGCTTCCATTGAAAAAAATACAATACGAAATAGATCCGCATAACAGGCTCGTGATTGACGGCTCCGGCAGGAAGAGCGGCCTCCCCAAATTTCGGAAAGTTTTATACGGCCGCTTCAAGACCGATGAAAACAACAACCTCGCCTACCATATAAAAGCGCCTCTTCAAGAGGAGGAATCTATACCCCACCAGATCAACCTTAAAGGAGAATGGTCATTAACGGATGATCACCGGTTACGCCTTACTTTGGAAAAGCAGGCGAGAGAGACGTTCGGCGATCAGATAACTTTGCAGGGGGAAATTTTAGAAGTAAATGAAAGCTCTCTTTTATTCGCCGTTACAACGACGACAAAAGAAGGGGCGCGCTCCACGTATGTCCTGGATCTCGGCGGCGTATGGAAGGCCGACGAATTTAACAGGCTGTCCTTTCATGTAAAGAAGGAGAAGGGTAAATACGATATCCTGACCTTGACCGGCGCATGGGAGATCGACAAGGCTCATCGGATCGTCTATCAATATGAAAAGGCTCGCCTGGTAAAGAAGAAGAGGCAGACACACACGCTTGTATTTAAAGGTTATTGGGATATAAAGGACGCTCTTCGCGTATCCTATGTCTTAAGCGCTGACACAGACTCAGTATTTGATTTCAAGGCGGCCTCCGGCGTCTTTAAAGAGGGATGGATCAAATACGAATTGGGCATAGGCCTGGCCAGAAGGACTGCGCCGGAAAGAAGGACCGTTACGCTGTTCGGTAAATGGAACCTGAAAAAGGACGTGGGTCTGGTATTTGAAATAGATTACGAATACAAGAATACGAAGGCGATAACTTTCGGCGCGGACGCAAAACTTACCGGTAAGGACACGGTATTGTTCAGGCTCAAGAAGGGCATAGACAATAAAGATATCGGTGTAGATCTTGAACTGTCCCATGAGATATCAAAAGGCGACGGAGAAGCGTTCCTGCGTCTTCTAACGTCAAGGCGAGAGGCAGCTATTTACGCAGGAGCTGTACGGAGATGGTAAGAAGAAAAATAGGGACTGTCCCAGAAGTGTCTATTCCAAGTTGATTGGGACTGTCCCTATTTTTATAAAGCGACACAATCCATTTTTCGTTATTGCGAGGATGGTCAATATGCGAAACAAAACACTCACGATACTATTATTAACCACCATCCTTTTCGATCCGGCCACGGATCTGCGGGCCGCTCCCTCTAACGGGACGAGGCTTCCTCCCGGGCGGAGTGTAGAGCTGGGCTACGAATATAACGTGATGTTTAAGAGGCAGCTCAACCGTTCATATGGGGACCTGAGTAACCAGGACCATTTTTATACGGTGTCATTCGGGGCATTTGACTGGCTGTCGTTAGACGGTAAGATAGGCATCGGGGACGTGACTCAGAAAAACGGAAGCCATCTGCCGAAACTTGAGTATAACACCGGGTTCGCCGGCGGGTACGGCTTTCGCATCAAGGCGTTTGAAGAGAAGCGGTATGGCGTGCGCCTGATCGCGGGATTCCAGCACATAAGCGTCCATCCGCGGGACCGGAGCGTAAACGATGATAAATACGAATCGTTTCTGGATGATTGGCAGGTAAGCGCTCTCGCGGCGAAGGATTTTAAATTTTTTACCCTCTATGCGGGCATGAAAGGCTCCGATTGCGAAATCGTATACAAGGTGAATAAACACGATAAGAGGAGGCGTTATTCCGAAAACCACATCGGCCTCATAAGCGGCGGGGAGCTCTATCTCTTTGACAACAAGGCGCGCCTCGGCGTCGAAGGCCGCTTTTTCGACGAGACCGCCTTTTCAACATCAGTCTCGTATCTCTTCTAATCCAAAAATAGATTCCCTTTCCCTATTAGAGGGAGCTTGCTACAAAATTCCCTCTTCTCTTCAGGAGAGCCCAACAAAATCCCCTCTCCCCTTTAGGGGAGAGGG
>JAUYDB010000148.1 GCA_030691985.1 Candidatus Omnitrophota bacterium
AAAGAGGGGTCTGACCCCTCTTGGGCTCGGGGAATTTGAAACTGAAGTTGTAATATCGGTTTATGAACCTTTCGATTTCGGCGCGGGCGGACGCCTCCGGCATATCCTTAATTATCGCGAGGAGGCGCTTGAAATATCGGCGGCCGCCGAACTTTGTTCCGGTCTCGTCGAAGAATCTGTCGACTTCGCGCTTGAGCTCGGCCGCGCGCGAAAGCATCCTGTAGAACGGGAGGTCAAACTTCAGGATCACGTCTCTCTCTTCGACCGCCTCCTCTTTGTCCGTGCCCATCTTGTTGTCATGGGTCAGTTCGTGGCCGAGTCTCTCAGCGAGTAACCACGGTATGGCATCAGGATATCGGCCTCTGTACTGAAGGAGGGTATTTACAAAGGCCTCGTCAAACCATAAACGAACCTCTCCTGAGCTCGCTATATCTTTTTTGACACTGCCTTCTACTTCAGGAACCACATGGACATATATAGACAGGCCGCTTTTGGGGACCATATTCTCCGTCTTCGGCAGCGCCATCCTCATCAGATAGGCCAATTCCGTCCCATCAGGAGAAAGATTGCCGGCTGTAGCGATACGGCTATTGTCGTATATCGCGATGCCCTCATACGATGATATGTATGCGTCCTGAGGCATTGGCTTGCCCGCAGGCGAAACGCCCTCGGAAAATGATTTCGTCGTTAATTGTTCCGCGCTTTTTCTGCCGACTTGCGCCGGTTTATATCCCGAGCGTATGATGGCTTGCTGCCAGCTTCCGCTGAACAGGTTATACCGAGGATTCCTTACCGCCTTTACCACATCCGCAAACGGTGAATCTTTCCAGTCCTTCTCCGCGGAAGAACCAACTTCGTCATGGTGGGCCTGGATATACAATTTGGCCTTTTCTTCCGTCCAACCGGTTTCTGAAACCGGTATCTTTCGAGCGCCTATCCGGACGGGTTCATGCCCCACCGCCATTACAAATTTCCGCCAGTCTCTATCAAACATATTATATCGTGTGCTGTAAATCGCGCTGACAACGGCAGAATATTCCGAATTCACCCAGTCTTCCTGGCGGGCTGAGCCGACTTCTTCATAGTGCTCTCGAAAATATGCTTTTGCCGTTTCCTCAGTCCACTCAGGCGGGGAAGTTGTCTTTCTCGGGCCGCCAATCCTGGCGCGGGAGTAGCCGGCCGCCTCTATAGCCTTGGTCCAGCTTCCGTTAAAAAGGCCCTTCTCCTTCTTCTCTACCGCGCTGACGGCCGCCGAATATCCGGACGCGAGCCATGCGTTTCTACTAGAGGAAGCAACCTCATCATAATGCGCTTTAATATATTGAATGACGCTTTCTTCCGTCCACTCAGCTGGGGATGTTTCTATCCGACTGCCTCCTTTTTTGGCTATGTCGAACTTTGCCGCTTTCACTGCCCGAGGCCAGCTGCGGCCGAACAAGTTGCGGCCTTTATATCCGACCGCGCTTACAACCGCGGAGTACGGAGACCCAAGCCATGCCTTCTTCGCGGGAGACCCAACCTCATCGTAATGTTCCTGTATATAGGCAATCACGGTCTTTTTCGTCCATTCGTCCGGAGACGCGGCATTTTTACGGCCGTCGGTTATAAGCGATGGCGCCGCGTCTAACCTGGTTAAACTGACCGGGTTAGAATCAACTATATACTTGAGCTTCTTATCGCGCGTTTCAAACGCCTCGAGAATTCCCGGATGGTTCTCTTCGAGGTATGCGAGAAGCGCTTCAGCGCTAACGCGCAGTTCGGGCTTTTCTGTCAGTATGCTCTCGATCTTCGCTCTCACATCCTGCTCGTTCATGCCGCCCGACGGCCCGCCGAATGTAATGGAGACAGGAATGCGGATGATAAACTGTGAGCCAGCGCCTTCCCTTGGGCGCACGCTTATTGTAGCGCGGTGGTCGGCCGCGATGACGCGCGCTTCGGTGAGGCCTATCCCCGTGCCGCCTGTTGTGTAAAAGGGCGTCTGCATCTCATTAATCTTTTCCCGCGAGATGCCGGGGCCATTGTCGGTGACGATGATAACGGCGTCATCGCCGTCCCGCCTCAGTTCGACTATTACTTTGGCGAGCCCCTTTTTGTAATTATGCGCGTATTTGCACGCGTTATCTACGACATTGGTTATGAGCGAAATGATCGAGCGGCGGTTTCCTGTTATCATTGTCGGCGCCGGATCTGTTGGAATCCTAAGATCGATATATTCCCGGTTTTGGCCGCTTGCGGTAAGAGACAGGTGCTCAAAAAGATTGTTCATTATACCGGTAAGATCGAACGATTCGCCTGATACCGCGCCATCTATAAGGCGCATCCTGTCTTTAGAAATTTCGTTAAACTCATCCCACGCCCATTCCGTATCAGCTAACTTGCCGCAATCCGCAACAGCCGCGATAAGCGCGTCTTTTTTAGGCCTTGCCTCCTGAACCAGCATATAGGCCTTCTCAAATCTCTCCCGCCATTGTTCCGTTTTATCGTTTCGAGGCAATTCATGACGTTGAAGGTAATACATCGCCTGAGCGTATATACCGCTCAAAATCTCTGTGGCCTCCAGCGCAATTCCGTGAAGCTCTCCGGCTTGAGTCCTGTAAGGGCTCAAGCCGAGATCGGCGCTGATGATTCTCTCTAATTCGTAACAATAATTCTCGACTCCCTGGATCGAAGCGAATAAATCCGTATCTTGATTCGTGCCGTGAGCAAAACTCGCGATTGCCGCAAGGCTCCTCACCGCCATCTCCTGCGTTTTCGGCATTTTTAATACAAGCGGCCAATCTTCCGGTAACCTGTTTGGAATGTCCGCGTCCGCTGCGGCCTTTTTACCCTCGCGTCCATTGCCGTATATACTCATGCCTAATGTAAATGCCATCATGCCGAGAGTCAGCGCTATGCCAAGCCCGGTATATTGGCCGCTGAATAAGAGGAATATAGGGGCGACGGATAAGAGCTTGGTGAGAGAGCGAGGTGTCCGTTTAAGTGCTTCAAATACCTGCATCCAGTGGTTTCTTGTCTGGCGAGAATGAGAATATGGATCCGCGCCTACGGCGCGCAATGCCTCCATGATGGCCTCTCTCGTCTTCTGCGCGCCTATTTCGATCATCGCCTCTTTCAATACAGTCTCATATTCGGTCGCTTCCTGTTCGAGGATCTTGCCTTCGTCGCGCAGGCCGGAGACAATAATCTCGGCGAGATTGCGCTCTCTTCGGCTCAATCCGTCTTTATCTCTTTTTATAACCACATCCGGAATAAACGCCGCGTATATGCCAATCGCCATGACTTCGAGAGCTGTGCCCTTCTCAAGCTGTGTAAGCTTGAACTGTTGTATGCCCTCCTCCTGCACGGCATCACCGTTTACCGCGAAGATGAGGCCTTTCACATCGTATCCTGCCTTGCGCATCGCCAAAGCATTTAACATATAGCGGTCGAGTTTGGTCTTAACGCGTTTGCCTTTAACAAATTCTTCTCTGTCGCCGACCATCTGCTCAATTACTATGTCGATATTTGTCGACCTGTCTTCGGTCTTGGATTCAACCAGGTATATGCCATCTTCGACTTCAGACCGCCCTGCTGTATTACCGGAATACCTGGCCCTATCGACCTCGATCACACAGTCAATCTCAGAGCCAAAATTCTCGACGCTCATCTCAAGCGCCTTAGAATATTTGATATTTTTCGAAAGCGCGGATGCCGTAATAAATTCTCCCAGAAACTCTTCCTGATACTGCCCGCTTTTAGTAATGGCCCTCGCCGCTACTTTGCCGATAGCAAGCGTCCCTTGTTCGGTAAGATGCTTTATGGATTCGTAAACGTTTTCAAGATTTTTGTCTTCCCTTATCCTTTCCAGCGCTATATAAGCGGCATCCGTCTCCATGGGTTTTTGCGCCGTCCGCGCTTTGCGAGAAACGTCTCCCGCCAGCATCCCAAATCCGTATTTCACGGCGAGGATGTTATACGTGCGATGGGTGAACCAGTTGGCGGCTATGGCAAGAGGTATTCCGATGGAGTATCCGTAGGGAATGGCTTGAATATATGAGGTGTCGAGTAACGGCTTAGCTATGAGGGCTATCCAGCTACCAAAATCCCCTCTCCCCTCCGGGGAGAGGGTTAGGGTGAGGGGGAAGTCAAGGAACGAGGAGCAGATGACGGTTGAGAATATAATAGCGAGCGCCATTGATACCCACATGGCGATGATGCCGAGGCCGCGGGCGAGCTCATCTTTCCAGGTTACGTTATCGTGCTGGCGCAGGAACCAGATAGGCCTGAACGGATGAAATATCTCGCGCCTCGCCGCGTATTTACCGATCAATTCTTCCTGCTTCCTTCGTCCCTCATCCGTCTTAGCGAGCTCTTCCCATGCTTTATCCCCCATCCGCAATCTATAATACGCGATCGCCTTTTCGCGGGTCGCGGGGGTGGCAAGGGATCGGGACTTCCCTCCCGGCGGTTCTTTCTTTTCCGCTGTGCCTTCTCTTTTTTCCTTTACCTTCCGCCGCCTTTCGATTTTGCGCGCTATGCTAATTACCGCCTCTTTTGCGTCAAGCACTGCCTGCCGCACTTCAGCGTCTAATCGCATATCGCTTCCTTCTATCCTTCCTATTACAGCCGCTAACAGGGTGCCATTCTTATCCCTTATAATTTCACGGAGCTGCTCTTTTAACGGACCTTTATACTTTCGGGCCTGCCTCCGTTTCTCATCGCTTGAAAGCGGGATAAATAATTTAACCGCTGAGTTATATTGTGTTTCTATATTCAATCTCTCCTTCTCATATTCCAATCTATCAACTTTTTTCCGCGCAAAAAGAATAGCCTCTTCCAACTTCTTTCTGAGCTCCAAAACGGCTCTTCCTCC
>JAUYDB010000237.1 GCA_030691985.1 Candidatus Omnitrophota bacterium
ATAACCTGAATATTTTGCCTATGGCTTAAACTTACATCCTCTTTTATATCGGTGATACGCAGTATGCCGCGCTCCATCAGCTCATACGCCTTCTTTGTTCCCGAATATAAACAAAAGATATTATCCTTATCCGGCAGGAAACTCCAGCATATATCCTCAAGAGGGCAGGAATGCGGCTTATCGCAATAAGGGCCGACCGTTATTCGCGGCACATCCTTTTTCCCGATCTCTTTGAGTATATCGGCTATATTATCTTCAATTTCCGGAATGAGCTCATCGCATTGCTTCGTAACGTCTTCCGCGGCAAACAGCTTTTTAGGATCTATTTTTCCTTTGCGCACATATTGGTTATTGACATGCATGAGATAACATTTGCGTATCTTGAGCCCCGCTCCCTCGTATGTATATTTCTGGAATGCGGCGTCGGCATAATGCTCTTCTTTGACGCTGCTTGAGCTCTTTACCTCTATAAGGTCCCAGGCATTCTTATCTACCGGATTAAGTATGTCGGCTAATGCGTACGCCTGCCCATGCACAAAACCGGCTTCAAAAAGCGGCTTGCGCAGCTTCGCGGTCTCCAAAGACTTTGCTGCCTGTTTGGCCGGATCATATTCTCTTGAAAGCGCAATGCCGCCGGGAAATAGCATATGCGCCAATTCGCCTACAATTTTACCCTGATCCATGATAAACCGGGTGGCAGCGCCGATTTCGGGGAGGTCTTCCTTGCGGTTATACTCATACCATACGAGTTTATGGCACTTAAGCCCGTCGAGGTATTTGGTCTTGGAAAGAAAAACGTTACTCTTATCTCTCATTTTGCTGTTTTCGATACCATCATATCCGGATACACCCTGCGGTATTATGTATTTGTATTATAGCACCCGCAATATATGCATACAAGCAAATCGTCGTTTCAACCCCAACTTGATATTCCAAAACGGGCCATCAAGTTGCATATTAATTCCTTCATAAACATGCCTCTTTCTGCTTGTATATAGGCGTTTTGTCCCCCTACTATATAAGACGTAAAAAGGGTTATTTTGTTGCAAATTATTTTAAAAAAAATGGTACCAGTTCAGTTCTATAAGAAAAATGGCGTCTGAAAAAAGGGGTCTGCCCCAGTAAAATGGGGTCTGACCCAGCGCGTCTATTGCTCATTGAATGGGTCTGACCCCATTTTTTGGCATAGTAAGCTATCCATAAAAAGGGGTCAGACCCATTCACGGCTTAATTGACGCGTTGGGTCAGACCCCTTTTTATTACCGGCTCTCAGAGTTACTCTATCGCAAAACTCACTGTTACTACTGCCATCACCTTCTTGTCGAGCGAGGTGGTGTCGTTAATGCCCCAGTCGGATACGTCTGTGGAGGTAACGGGCGTTATCTGAAATACCCCCATTTTGGCCGAACGCATGAAGCCGATCTTGTTGCCGGTGGCTTTGGCCATGCTCTCCGCGCGCTGCTTGGCATTCTCTGTCGCTTTGGCAAGCATCTCGATCTTAAGCTCATCGAGCTTGGTATAGAAATACTCCGGCGCCGGAGACGTGAACTGGATGCCCTGATCTATGAGCTCCGTTGATTCCCTTGAGACCGTCGCGATCTTATCGACATCATTCGACCTGATCTCAACATTCTGGCTCAGGCAGTACCCTTGAATATCATTAGTGTCATTTCCCTTTTCATTCTTCTTGTAAACTGTCTCTGTCGCCACCTGGGATATGATAATCTCGTCTTCATTCACATCCTTTGACGCAAGATAGTCCCTGACCGTATCCAGGTCCTCTTGTAATCCTTTATAGGCCTTCTTTAGATTAACCTCCCGCCTTATGAATTCCCCTTTCCAGACAATGTAATCGCTCCTGATCTCTTTTGTCGCTGAACCGGTGACATTTATCTGCTCACGGGTAAATTTCATTACCTTTAGAAACCCGCCTGACAGGATAACGCTTGATACTATTGTCGCCGCCGCAATACAAATGCCCAAAACAATGATCTGTGAATTTTTTAAAAAGTTCCCGCCTTCCATATACCATTCTCCTTAAAGTTTAAAATCGTCTATTGAAACCACTGAAAATATTTTACCGGCTTTCGGCAATATAACTTTGCCGGCCTCCTTCCTGTCAAATATCGCCAAGCCGCTTATTATTGTGCGGCGTCTTGTGCGGCGTCCGATGGAAGCTCTAACATCTTGATCCCCGGCAATGAAGCCCCCGCTAAACCCGCCAGGTCTCCATGCATACCGGCAATATTCAGCAGCACATGCTGGATCTGTTTTTCTCTTTTTGACCAGACACGTTCCATCGAACGTTTTTCCGTGTCCAGGTCGTCTTTTATGGATTTAAATGCCTCGATGATCGCTTCGACCCTGCTCTTAAATTCTATGCCGGTCAAATAATTATATACCAGCTCCGCCTTCTCTTTCTTCCCCGTCTGCAAAGCGCGCTCTACCGCGACTTGATTCAGGACAACTCTCAATGCAAGCGATAGGCTGATGGCCGATGGTATATCGGTCACCCATACTCCGCTTATTTCTCTGAATTGTTTAAAACCGTCGGGCAGGGCTTCCGAAACTAAAACAGCGATATCTGCTTTCACATCGCGCTTATCGTTCTTGAGCTTCTGGATCCATTGGTCATTCCAGTTTTTTGTCCGCTTGGTTTCCCACAGGATCTTTCCGCACTCGCGCCCGGACTGTGTTTTTACTATCTGTATGATATCGCCGCCCTTTATGCCCGGGGCTATCGGCTCGATAATATCAAATTGGAACTCTTTTTTCAAGGCATCTTCCAGCTCGAGCTCCAGCACCTGCCCCTGAATCTTTTGTGAGCCCTGTTCGGATTTCCTTTTTAAATCTTCTATCTGTTTTCTCATATCCGACAGCTGCTTTTCTTTTTCAGCATCTTTCAGCCTGTGGCTTTCCTCCAGTTCATTCGATATCTTATCGATAATTGATTTGCGCTCTTGATCCAGCCGGCGCGCCATTTCAATTTCCATGGATCTGGCCTTTTCCTCAAGGGCACGCTGCTTCTTCCGGAGCTGCAATTCCTGCTCTTCAGCCTTTTGAAGCAACTCTATTTTCTCGCCCAATTGTTCCTTCAAATCAGCAAACTCCGTTTGTTGCGCTTGAGCGGCTTCTTTTTTTACCTTTTCTTCTATTTGTTTTCGCTCCTTCGCCAGTTGCGCATCAAACTCATCTTCCCTGGATTCGTATTTCTTTTCCAGCGCTTCCTCTCTGGACTTGATCCTCTTAAGCTCATTATCAATCCTTTCCTCCGCCTGTTTTT
>JAUYDB010000272.1 GCA_030691985.1 Candidatus Omnitrophota bacterium
AACCGCCGAGATGGACAAATCGATGCAGTTTCCCGGAGTGTCTAACGCCTGGACTATGCCTATAAAGGCGCGAATAGACATGCTCACAACAGGAGTGCGGACTCCCATCGGGATTAAAATCTTCGGCTCGGACTTAAAAGAAATTGAAAAATTAGGCGAACATATCGAGGCGGTATTAAAAGAGGTGCGCGGCACCCGTTCTATATACGCGGAGAGGACAGCTGGAGGATATTTCCTGGATTTTGACTTAAAGCGCGAACAACTCGCCCGTTATGGGCTGGCTATCGATGATGTGCAGATGGTAATAATGTCGGCTATCGGAGGTGAGAATATATCGACTACTGTAGAGGGCCGGGAGCGTTATCCTATAAATGTGCGTTATCCGAGGGAGCTGCGCGATGATCTTGATAAATTAAAACGTGTCCTTGTCCCCACTATGATGGGCGCGCAGGTGCCGCTCGAACAACTTGCCGACATACACCTGACTTTAGGGCCCGCCATGATAAGGGATGAGAACGGGTTGCTTTCCGGTTACGTTTACGTCGATGTGGCAGACAGAGATATCGGCGGTTATGTCGCGGATGCTAAGAAAGTAGTAAGGGAGAAAATTCAGCTTCCACCGGGTTATTCTATTTCATGGAGCGGCCAATACGAGTATATGGAGCGCGTTAAGCAGAGGCTCTTCATCTTCATACCGTCGACGCTTTTGATCATTTTCCTTATTTATTACTTTAATTTCAAGTCCCCTATGGCGGTCGTGCTTATAATGCTCGCCATGCCTTTCTCGGCCGTAGGCGCCATCTGGGGCATGAAGCTGTTGCGCTATAACATGTCTATAGCCGTATGGGCAGGCATGATGGAGGTTATCGGTATAGGAGCGGCGTTATGCGCGCTTATAACTACATACATGAACGAAGCATATGAACGAGAATCCGGGCTGGGGCGTATAAAAACATTTAACGACCTTTGCAGAGTAATAACCGAAGGCGCGACACGCGCTTTAAGGCCTGCCGTCATGACATGTTCAGCTGATATACTCGGGCTTATGCCTGCTATGTGGGCTACAGGCATAGGCGCTGAGTTCTTAAAACGCTATACGGTTCCTATAATATTCGGGTTATCTACAGCGCTTATTCTTGCGCTCGTAATACTTCCCACTTTTTATGTGATCTGGAAGGGGAGTTTTGGATCTTTATCTTTACGTGAGGAAAAGGCAAGGACATGACCCCTCGACGCGGTAAACAATCTATCAACAACCTTGCTCGGGGTTATGGTGAGCGAGCGAAGCGAGCCGAACCATGAACTCCTGGCATTTAGGTATAGACGGGATAGCAAAACAACTCGCGACTGATTTAGCCGGTGGACTATCCTCCAAAGAGACGACGGTCCGCCTGGAAAAATACGGCCCAAACCAGTTAAAAGAAAAGAAGGGCCAGGGAGCCTTAAGTATATTCCTTGAGCAATTTCAGGACTTCATCGTCTGGGTATTGATCGCAGCGGCTCTTGTATCGGGATTTCTAAAAGAATGGGTCGACGCACTTGTTATAGTAGCGGTCGTTATATTAAACGCGATATTAGGCTTCATTCAGGAATATAGAGCCGAAAAATCACTCGCCGCCTTAAAAAAATTATCCTCACCTACATCGAAAGTTATTCGCAACGGCCGGCACACAGTTA
>JAUYDB010000219.1 GCA_030691985.1 Candidatus Omnitrophota bacterium
AAGCCCTTTCTCAAAACTTTGCCGCGACCCGAAACGCTTGATCGTGTTGTCGATCCTGTCTGAGACATCCTTCTCATCGACTTCTATATTGAGCTTCTTTGCTTCGCTTAAGATCAGCTTGTCCTCGATAATCTGGGCAACAATCTTCTGCCTGGCCTCTTCTAATTTTTTGATAAGCTGGTCGCCCTGGTACATAGTCCTATACTGTTCATATACAGGCGCTACCATCCGGTTGATCTCGGCCTCGGTGATAACTTCGTTATTTATAACGACCTCGATCCTGTCGACAACCTCTCCGCATGAGGGTTGCGCCGTCAAGGTAATCATCGCGAGGATAGCGGGATAAATAAAATAATTTTTCATAACTATTTACCGGCAACCTTTTCTTTTTCATTGCCAATTGAATCCAGTGCCTGCGATATATCTTCTCTCACGGTCACGCCATATTTATTCCTCAAATCAGATACGTATCTGTCGAAAAGGTCTTTCTTATTGGCCTTCTTCAATTCGCTTTCTATTCTCTTCTTCGCCAAGTCATAACTTTCTATTCCGGGCAGCCTTCTGTCCGTAAGTTTTATCACATGATAACCGAACTGTGTGTGGATCACTCCGCTTGTCTGGCCGACACTCAGTTCCAAGCACGCCTTTTCAAATTCTGGAATTAGCTGTCCTGTTCGAAAAATACCGATGTCGCCTCCGCGGCTGGCCGTAGCGTCGATGGAATGGGCTTGGGCAAGCTCCTCGAAACTTTCGCCCCTGGAAAGCGCGTCCAGCACATCTTTTGCCTCCTTTTCATTAGATACAAGTATATGAGACGCCCTCCATAGATCGGGCGTTTTAAAATCATCCTTATGCGATTCATAAAATGCCCTTATGTCATCTTCCGCTACCGTGACCTTGTCTTCGACCTCGCTTTTCAATAATTTGGCGACAGCAATCTTCTTCTTAGCCGCAGCTACGAGATCCCTAACGTCTCTATCCCGCTCTACCCCTTTCCTCACTACCTCCTCATGAAAAAGCGCCTCCATTATCATCTCATCCAGATACATACGCCTATCCTTATCAACAATATTCTGATAATATTTCGGCAGCTGTGAAATCCTCGCTTTAAAATCGCGCAGGGTAATATTTCTATTGCTCACACTGGCAAGGACTTTATCGTCGATAGACGCCTTCCTCGCGCAACCGCCAGCCGATATGATAAATGCGCCCATGAGGAATATTAAGGACATTCTCTTTAACATAGCATCAATATAATACCATAGAGATTAACCTACATCAAGGATTTCAGCCAATCAAAATTTTTTAAGCCTTGATTCTCTTATGGAGAAATCGGAGGACACAATCACTCGTGTCCAAATTAGTGTGTGAGTCTCGAGGGGAAACACGTTTCGAGATTCGATCTTTGCCTACCCCTCACCCTTGCCCTCTCCCCTAAAGGGGAGAGGGAATTCCCTCATAATTTCCTCTCCCCCGAAGGGGGAGAGGATTAAGGTGAGGGGGAAATTGCGCCAATTTGGACAGCAATGGGACGCAATACCGATTTCCTAAAACGTTTATGACCGCTGTATCCATAGCTGTAGTAAAGCTTAAAATAATAAAACCAAAAGGATGCATTCCTTGAAAACAAAATTAGGCGAAGCCCCCTGGCCATAAGGCCAAGAGAGGCTTTGCCGGTCAATCTGCCCTGTCGGATATAGATGAAAAATTTCCATCTCGTGCCTCATCTTGTCTTTAAGCCGGCGATCGCGGACTTGAGGAGCCGGCAGTACATATCGAAACCTACGGCGTTTATATAGCCGTGCTGCTCCACTCCGAGAAGATTACCCGCGCCTCTTATCTGGAGGTCTTCCATGGCAAGTTTAAACCCTGACCCCAGTTCCTGAAATTTTTTTATCGCGATAAGCCGCCTCTGCGATTCGGAGCTCAAAAGACTATGTTTCGGTATGAGAAGATACGCGTATGCCGCTCTTGTGAAACGGCCGACCCTGCCCCGCAGCTGATATAACTCCGACAGGCCGAAAGCATCGGCCCTGTTTATTATTATAGTGTTGGCATTGGGGATATCTATGCCCGACTCGATTATGGTGGTTGAAACAAGGCAATCGATTTCGCCTTTCGTGAATTTTATCATCGTTTCTTCGAGGAATTTTTCCGGCATCCGCCCGTGCGCCGCTACTATGCTCGCGTTTGGAACGAGTTTTTTTAGCGACTTCGCGATTAGCTCTATGCCCTCTATCCTGTTATGCACAAAAAAGACCTGCCCGCCCCTCTCCTTCTCTTTCGCGATCGCCTCGCGTATCAGGCTTTCGTCGTAACACGTGACCTTCGTCTCCACCGGCAGCCTTTCCGAGGGCGGAGTGTTTATTATGGAGATATCTCTGCCGCCCATCAGGGCAAGATACAGCGTGCGGGGTATGGGTGTCGCTGTCAGTGTCAGGATATCAACACTCACGCGCAGAGACTTGAGGTATTCTTTGTGGCGGACGCCGAAGCGCTGTTCTTCGTCTATTATCACCAGGCCGAGATCCTTAAACTTTATGTCTCCCGATAACAGGCGATGGGTCCCGATGATCACATCGACCGCGCCGTCGGCGATCCCTTTTATTATATCATCCTGTTCCTGCTTCGTACGGAACCTGGAAAGCATCTCAATAACAACCGGAAACTTCTTCATCCTCGCGCAAAATGTGCCATAGTGCTGTTCGGCGAGAATCGTCGTTGGCACGAGTATCGCCACCTGCTTATTGTCCATGAGCGCCTTAAACGCGGCCCGAAGCGCGACCTCTGTTTTACCATAACCAACGTCGCCGCAAAGCAGCCGATCCATCGGCTTGGGTGACTCCATATCCTTTTTTACTTCCGCGGTCGAGCGGGCCTGGTCAGGGGTCTCTTTATATGGAAATTCTTTTTCAAGCTCTCTCTGCCATTCGTTATCCGCAGAAAACTTAAAACCGCGCCCTCCTGCGCGTTTCGCCTGCAGTTCCAAAAGTTCCACAGCTATTTTATAAACACCCTTCTTCGCGCTCTCCTTTGCCCTTGCCCAGACCTTCGCCCCGAGCTTATGGAGCTTTGGAAGTTTTTTTTCGAAGCCGAGGTATTTCTGCAGCTTATTCAGATCTTCAAACCTGACGTAAAGTTTATCTCCGGCGGCATATTCAAGCACAAGGTGATCGACGTAAATCTTATCTATCTTTATCTTTTCAACACCCAGATACTTGCCGATACCATGTTCCGCATGGACGACGTAATCACCTGTATCGATATCTACAAAATTGTCTATGGGCGAGCTCTCGGATGACTCTATCCTTCTATGCTGTATCTTCCGCTTCGCGATACCTTTTATCGGCAGAATGATCGCGCTCTTATGTTCTTCAACGCCTTCGTAAGTGATCGGGTCTATGCAACTTATCTTTTCAACGCGGTTATGCAGGAACTCTACCCTTACGGGATATTCGAAGGTCAGCGGATAGATGGTGAGCGTGTCCCCGATCCTGGCAAAATCACCCTCCTCGGATATTCTTTTACAGGCACGGTATCCGTATTCAACCAGATCCCGCAGAAGTTTATCAGCATCTACTTCTTCATTCAGATAGATTTTTATTGTTTCGAACATAGTCGTGGGATAGGAAATCGGGGGACACAATCACTTATGTCCAGATTAGACCACAAGGCCCGACGGAACTTGTATTTTGAGATTCGATCTTTGCCTACCCCTCACCCTTGCCCTCTCCCCTAAAGGGGAGAGGGAATTCCCTCATAATTTCCTCTCCCCCGAAGGGGGAGAGGATTAAGGTGAGGGGGAAATCGC
>JAUYDB010000220.1 GCA_030691985.1 Candidatus Omnitrophota bacterium
CAGCAGATGAGAAGGTGCGCAATTTCCCCCTCACCTTAATCCTCTCCCCCTTCGGGGGAGAGGAAATTATGAGGAAATCCCCTCTCCCCTTTAGGGGAGAGGGCAAGGGTGAGGGGTAGGCAAAGATCGAATCTCAAAATACAGCCTTCCGTCGGAACTTGTGGTTTAATTTGGACATAAGTGCTATATAAAGAAAAATGAATTTATTGAAACACTAATGACTGAAGTTGGCAGCATGCTTAATCGAATGATAAACCCTATCCGCTAAACGCTATACGCTAAACGCTAAACGAGGCGATAGACCATGAAACTGACAGGCGCGCAAATATTGATAGAATCGCTGAAAAAAGAAGGTGTCGAAGTCATATTCGGCTATCCCGGCGGACAGGTATTGCCTATTTTCGACAAACTTTATGACGCGCCTATAAGATTCATACTGACGCGCCACGAACAGGCGGCCGCTCACGCGGCGGACGGATACGCCCGTGCTACAGGTAAGACCGGGGTGTGCATCGCCACCTCAGGGCCGGGCGCGACGAATCTTGTCACCGGCATCGCGACGGCGTATATGGATTCGGTCCCGATGGTCGCCATAACGGGCCAGGTCAAGACATTCCTGATAGGCAACGACGCGTTCCAGGAAGCTGACATAACCGGCATAACAAGGCCGATCACGAAACACAATTATCTCGTCGAGGACGTGAACGACCTCGCGCGCATAATAAAAGAGGCGTTTCATATCGCGTCGACCGGAAGGCCGGGGCCTGTTTTGATAGACCTGCCTTCGGATATACAGGCTAAGGAGACAGAATTCATATATCCGGATAAGGTGGATATACGCGGATATAAACCCACTTACGAAGGCCATCCGGGCCAGATAAAGAGGGCGGCTAAAGCCATAGCGGAATCGAAGCGGCCGATACTTTATGTCGGCGGCGGGGTTATAATTTCCGAGGCCTCGGAAGCTGTGCGTGAACTCGCGATCAGGAATGAGATACCGGTCACCACGACACTCTTGGGGCTGGGCGCGTTTCCGCAGGGACACAAGCTGTCTCTCGGCATGCTCGGCATGCACGGCACGGCTTACGCCAATCATTCGATCATGGAGTCCGACCTTATCATCGCCGTGGGCGCGAGGTTCGATGACAGGGTTACGGGAAAGCTCGACGAATTCGCCCCTCACGCCAAGGTTATTCATATCGACATAGATCCCGCGAGCGTTTCTAAAAGCGTCGATGTCGATATCCCGATAGTCGGCGATGCCGGGGGCGTGTTGAGGCAATTGAATAGAATAGTGAAGCCGCCGGATACCTCCGATTGGCTTAAACGTATTGACGGATGGAAGGAGAAATATCCGTTAAAGTATAAGGACGACGATAAGATAAGGCCGCAATATATCTTGGAAGAGATATATAGGCAAACGCGCGGCGAGGCGATAATATGCACGGAAGTCGGCCAGCACCAGATGTGGGCTGCGCAATTCTACAAATTCACTAAGCCGAGGACCATGATTTCATCGGGCGGGCTCGGCACGATGGGTTACGGATTCCCGGCGGCTATCGGCGCCCAGATCGGCAAACCAAAGGCGGTCGTCTTTGATATAGCAGGCGATGGCTCGATCCAGATGAATATACAGGAGCTTGCCACAGCGGTTATGAATAAATTGCCCGTGAAGGTCGCTATATTCTCAAACTGCTACCTTGGCATGGTCCGGCAGTGGCAGGAATTGTTCTATAAGAAGCGCTATTCCCATACATTTCTCGGAGAAGGTTGTCCTGATTTTGTGAAGCTTGCCGAAAGCTACGGAGCTGCGGGCATCAGGGTTACGAAAAAGGAAGATGTGCGGCATGCCATAGACACCGCGCTCGGGATAGATAATACCGTATTTATCGATTTCCGTATCGAGAAAGAGGAGAACGTCTTTCCAATGGTGCCGGCCGGCGAGGCGATCAATCGGATGATTGACGGATTGGCATAGTGCTAGTTGAAAACTCACGTTCGTATTGAGTACAGTGACGGGTTTAGCGGTTAGCGCATTGCGTGTAGCGTTTAGGAAAATAAAAACTATCCGCTACACGCTAAACGCTAATCTTATCGTTTGACTTCACTATACGCTACACGCTATACGCTAAACTTGCTACTATACTCCACTATAACGAGGCGACATGAAACATACAATATCAGTGCTTGTTGAGAACAAATTCGGAGTGCTGGCACGAATCTCAGGGCTCTTCAGCGCGCGGGGATTTAACATATCTTCGCTTGCTGTCGGCGAGACCGAAGATCCGACGGTTTCACGGATGACGATAGTGGTGGAAGGCGATGACAAGACGCTCGAGCAGATAAAGAAGCAGCTCAATAAGCTTATCGATGTCATAAAGGTCGTTGACTTTAAGGAAGGAGATTTTATAGACAGGGAGCTTATCCTGATAAAAGTCGCGGTTACGCCTAATACGAGAAAAGAGATACTCGAGGCAGTGGAATCGATCGGCGCGCATATAGAGAACGCGGGATCAAAATCCATAAGCATTGAGGCGGCGGGCGACCACACTAAAATAAAGGCGCTTTTGGAACTTCTGAGGCCGTTTAATATACTCGAAGTCGTAAGGACAGGCAGGATCGCCCTGGGTACGGAGGATAAGGGGCTGAAGGTTGACGGAAAGCCGGAAGTTAATGAGTGAGGTGACGCTTTCCGTAGGACGAGGGACGATGGACGCGGGACGTCTGTGGAGTCGAATTTATAGACATCCCTCGTCCTTTCATCCTCTCGTCCTTTCGGAACGCGCAATTCCGTGTCCTACGGAACGCGTGTCTAAAGATAGAAAGGAGTAAGGAAAGATGGCAAAGATATATTATGATAAGGATGCGGATTTGAATGTGTTTAAAGGCAAGAAGATCGCCGTTATCGGATACGGCATACAGGGCCGCGCGCAGAGTTTGAATTTGCGCGACTCAGGGTGTGATGTCATAGTGAGCGAACTTACCGGAACGCCTAACCATGAACAGGCCGTGAAGGATGGATTTAATCCCGTGCCCGCGAAAGAGGCGTCCAAAATCGGAGACGTTGTGCAGGTATTGACCCAGGACCATGTTCAGGCGAAGCTTTATAAAGAAGAGATAGCCGGGAACATGACGAAGGGCAAGGCGCTTTTATTTTCTCATGGTTTCAATATACGTTTTAAGCAGATAAAGCCGTCGAAGAAGATAGACGTAATCATGGTCGCGCCTAAGGGGCCCGGCGCTTTAGTGCGCAGGATGTATGTGGAGGGCAAGGGAGTTCCGTGCCTCGTAGCCGTATACCGGGACGCGACAGGCAACGCGCTGAAGACAGCCCTTGCCTACGCCAAGGGCATCGGCGGAACGAGGGCGGGTGTGATCGGGACGACTTTCGACGAAGAGACTGAAACAGACCTCTTCGGAGAGCAGGCCGTCCTTTGCGGCGGCGCTACCGAGCTCATCAAGGCGGGATTCGATACGCTCGTCGAGGCCGGGTACCAGCCCGAGATAGCCTATTTCGAGGTGCTGCACGAGTTGAAACTGATCACCGATCTCATCCAGGAAAAAGGCATCGACGGGATGAGGAGCAGGGTCTCCAATACCGCATGCTATGGCGATATAACCAGAGGCAAGAGGATCATAACGCCCAAGACGCGCAAGGTCATGCAAAAGATGCTCAAAGAGATTAAGAGCGGAAAATTCGCGAGAGAGTGGATAAGAGAAAATGAGGCCGGCAGGCCCAACTACAACTCAATATTGCAGAAGGAGCGCGAGCACAATATCGAGAAGGTAGGGGAGGGCTTGCGGAAGATGATGCCGTGGATGGAGACAAAATAAAAGAATGGGTGAGAAGATAGTCATATTCGATACTACTCTGAGGGATGGGGAGCAGTCTCCCGGCGCGGGGCTCAATAAAAATGAGAAGCTCGAGATAGCCAAACAGCTTGCCGTGCTCGGAGTCGATGTTATTGAGGCGGGATTTCCCGTGTCCGGCGCGGGCGATTTTGATGCCGTGAAGGCGGTTGCCCGGCGCGTAAAGGGGCCGATTATTTGCGCGTTAGCGCGCTCGATCGAGAAAGACATCGAGATTGCGTATAATGCCGTCAAACATTCGGCCAGGCCTCGCATACACGTTTTTCTTGCCACATCCAAGATCCACATGAAGTATAAATTGAAAAAGGCGGAAGGCGAGATCCTGCGGCTTGCGGTTGAAGCGGTTAAATACGCGAAGGCGAAATGCCCTGATGTTGAGTTTTCTCCGGAAGACGCCTCGCGCACAGAAAGGCCATTTTTGTATAAAGTAGTGGAAGCCGTTATCGAGGCCGGCGCTAAGACAGTGAATATCCCTGACACGGTCGGCTACGCGACGCCTTTCGAATTCGCCGAGCTTATACGCCTCATCAAAGAGAATGTGCCGAACATAGACAAGTGCGTCATAAGCGTCCATTGTCATAATGACCTGGGGCTCGGGGTCGCGAACAGCCTGGCCGCGGCCGCGAACGGCGCGCGGCAGGTCGAATGCACCATTAACGGCCTTGGCGAGAGGGCCGGAAACGCGTCGCTGGAAGAGATTGTCATGGCCATAAGAACAAGAAGCGATATCTACAAAGGGTTGTTCACGGGCATTAATACAAAGGAGCTTTATAAGACCAGCAGGCTCGTTTCCAAGCTCACCGGAATGCTCATTCAACCGAACAAGGCGATAGTGGGCTTGAACGCCTTCAGCCATGAATCAGGCATCCATCAGGACGGTGTTTTAAAGGAGCGCATCACCTATGAAATTATGAAGCCGGAGGATGTGGGTTTTGAGGCGATGAGGCTTGTCCTCGGGAGGCACTCCGGCAGGCACGCTTTTGCCGAAAGGATGAAAGCGCTTGGGTTTGATCTGGATAAAGAAAAGATGGAAAAGGCGTTCGCCCGTTTTAAGGGCCTTGCCGATAAGAAGAAGGAGGTATTTGACGAGGATCTCGAGACTATTGTCGAGGAAGAAATATCGAAGATCCCGGAGAAGTTCCGCCTTCATCATTTTTATATTGCTTCGGGTGACCAGGTCAAGCCCGCGGCAAACATTAAATTGAAATTCCAAAAAAAGGTCTTAGAGGCAAGTTCTACCGGCGACGGCCCTGTAGATGCCTGTTATAGGGCCATCGATAAGATAACCGGCGCGGGCGGAAAACTCCTCGATTATCGGATTGCCAGCGTCACGAGCGGTAAGGATGCGCTCGGCGAGGTCTCGGTGAAGATTGCCTCCAAAAACGCTGTGGTTACAGGAAGGGGTGTCAGCACCGACATCATCGAAGCCAGCATCAAGGCGTATTTAAGCGCGGTGAATAGACTGATGTATAAAAAATAGGATGACAAAACAACGATACGGCATAATAGGGCATCCTGTGGCTCATTCGCTTTCACCGGCGATGCAGGGCGCGGCATTCAAGGCGCTTGGCATAGACGCGGAATATCTTTTATACGATGTTGAGCCGGATAAGCTGGAAGGATTTCTCGACGATGCGCCCAAAAAAAATATTCTGGGGCTGAATGTAACGATTCCGCTTAAAATAGCGGCGAAGGATTATCTCGAGCGCAAGGGCCAGCTCGATGAGAACGCAAGACGGCTCGGCGCGGTCAACACCATAAAATTTACAGGCGAGACCCCTTCAGGGCATAATACCGATGGGCCGGGATTTTACCGCTCGCTTGTTAAGGATCTCAATTTCGAGCCGGAGGGGAAGAGCGTATTTTCACTCGGCGCGGGCGGCGCTGCACGCGCCATTGTCATGTATCTGGCAAACGGCCCCAGGGCAATATATGTGTTTGACTCTGACGGCGAAAAGGCAGGCGCCCTGCAAAAGTATTACAAGAAATATTACGATGGACGAAAACTCGTCATAACGGACAGGGACGGCTTGAAAGAAGCGCTTTCTAAAAGCGATCTTCTCGTGAACGCGACGCCGGTAGGCATGAGAGAGGCCGACCCGTCGCCGGTAGCAAAAGAGCTTCTTCACCCGGGCCTTTACGTTTACGATCTTGTCTACAACCAATTGTCTACGCGGCTTGTGAAGGATGCCAACTCGATGAAGCTGCATGCGATTACAGGGCTCGGCATGCTCCTGTATCAGGGCGCGATAGCATTCGAGATATGGACGGGTAAAAGCGCGCCGATAAGCGTCATGAAGAAGGCGCTGAGGGAGGAGATCGGCAAGAAGGATGGTTCATGAAAGCATTAGCAAGTAATGCGGTAGATTAGTGCGTATATATGGTAACACGCGTTCCGTTGGGTGTAGGACGTGGGATGTAGGATGTTTATGAAATCGACCCCACAGACGTCCTACGTCCAACATCTCACGTCCCACGGAGAGCGTAGATTATATTTTCTGACATGTTATGGATAAAGCTATAGTCTTTGTACTCGGCTCAATTATCGGAAGCTTTCTGAACGTCTGCATTTACAGGCTGCCGAAGGGAAAGTCGGTCATATTTCAACCGTCGAGCTGCCCCGGTTGCGGAAAGCATATCCTGTGGCATGATAATATACCCGTTTTAAGCTATTGTGCCTTGCGCGGAAGGTGCAGGTTCTGCAAGGCCCGCATCTCGCCACGATATATTATAGTGGAGATCCTGACTGCAGGCGTTTTGGCGCTAATATTTGCCGCATTTGGAATGACGCCTAAATTTTTCGCCTACTCATTGATGGCATGCGGCCTGATCGTTGCGACGTTTGTCGATTTTGAGATCCATGAGATACCGGATCAGGTTTCAATCGGAGGGCTTATAGCCGGGATATCGCTTTCCGCGGCCTTTCCTTCGATATTTGATGTCACTCTGCGCTCACACGGTATTTTAAATTCTTTTGCCGGTATCTTTGCGGGGGGCGGGAGCATTTACATCATGGGTTTTTTCGGAGAACTCGTATTCGGCAGGGAGGCGATGGGCGGCGGAGATGTTAAGCTTATGGCGATGATAGGTTCTTTTTTGGGGTGGAAGCTCGTTATCTTAACATTTTTTATCGCCCCGATATTCGGAGCCGTCATAGGCATAATATTACGGATAAAAGACGGGCGCGAGATAATACCATACGGGCCGTATCTATCGCTTGCGGCGCTCCTGACGGTGTTTTTCGGGGAGAGGATTTTGAGGGTGTTTTTGCGCGGAATGTATTGAGTTTTGAACGCATAGGTTAACATATGTGAATCATTTATGTCCAAATTAAACCACAAGTCCCGACGGAGCCTGTATTTTGAGATTCGTTTTTTGCCTACCCCTCACCCTTGCCCTCTCCCCTAAAGGGGAGAGGGGATTTCCTCATAATTTCCTCTCCCCCTAAAGGGGGAGAGGAAATTATGAGGGAATTCCCTCTCCCCTTTAGGGGAGAGGGCAAGGGTGAGGGGTAGGTAAAAATCGAATCTCAAAATGTAATCACCGTCGGGCATTAAGCTCTAATTTGGACGCAAGTGATATATAAACAAAAAAACATCCATTAATATGGACGTCTTTGTCTCATAACTCAATAAACCGTACTGCATCACTATGGTCTTGTGTAATTTATTCTATACTTGTATCGTTTTCCTGTCAATATTTATCCAAGGCCTTAAGGCCCTTCACCGGCGCCTTGTTGCAAACCAAATCAAGCGCTTGTTGGCGGGATAACATGTATATTGATGGCGCGCGGGCCTTTGTCCGATTTTTCAACATCGAACTCCACCTGCTGGTCTTCGTTCAAGGCATTAAAGGCTGTTTCGACAAGGCCCGATTGATGGAAAAATACTTCCCTTCCGTCCGTATCAGAAATAAACCCAAATCCCCGATCACGCACCAATTTCTTAATCTTACCGATATGCATCCTTATATCTCCTATTTTTATCCCGCAGTTGTATGGAATTATTGAAATTCCATGCAAGAAAACAAAAACCGCAAAGTTAGCGGTCCTCACCTTGCGGCCAAAGACATCTAATCTTCTTTATCGTTACGGATTATTATATCCTCCCCCCGCCTGTTTGTCCATCACTATCTTATGAAAATATAAAATAAAAAAAATAAAAAAAATACTATCTTAGTTTTTATATTTGTGCTATACTCTA
>JAUYDB010000225.1 GCA_030691985.1 Candidatus Omnitrophota bacterium
AAATTTATACGGCTCAACCCCCTCGGCCATATAGCCATTTGCCAGAAGCTGAAAAGATTTCCTTGAAGAGAAAGGGCTGTAAACCTAAAACTCCGGTTATGGTGAGCACAATGAAAATGTTAGGTCTTTTGTGAAGGAGAAAAACGGTTATATTTAACAATTTTTTGATAATAAAAGAACCGAGGATGTCCGCTATTGCCAGCGGGGCTGTTAAGGGTAGATATGTTCGGCGGAATCCTACGAAGCACTCAATCTATTACATGTTGAATGCGAAGTAGGATTTGAGGGCCCTTCCATGGGCCCGAGTTCCGCAGGTTACCGTTTTTATCCTTCGCAAAAGACCGACCTGGCTAATATGGTGAGGGGAATATTTTCCCTGTATGCTTTTTAGCATACTTGTGCGAACCATAGCCGGAGTTTTAGGTTTAGATAGTCATTTCAGGCGAATGATGGATGAATTGTGATGGATGAATTGTGTTTGACGAGGTTGCGTTGGCTGTGTTAGAATAACACATCTAATTGATATGGAGATATTTACATTATGAAACATACAATAGACTTTACAAAGATTAAGACCATCTCGCTTGACGCCAGGAAGTGCAAGGTATCGATAAAAGATTTTGCCAGGCCTACCAAAAAACGCGGTTCCTTCGAAAATTTCTACAAGTCTATGCCTGATATCCTGGCCGGCAGGAACTTAAGATCGCTCGTCGACGCGGTAGCGGACGCGTATAAGAAGGATAAGATGGTCATATTCATGATGGGCGCGCATGTGATAAAATGCGGACTCTCCGGCTTAATCATAGACCTGATGAAGAAGGGCGTTGTCAAGACGATCGCCCTTAACGGCGCCGGTATAATACACGATACAGAGATAGCATTGATCGGGAGGACAAGCGAGGACGTAGGGGAAGGGATAACAGACGGTTCTTTCGGTATGAGCGCCGAGACGGCCTCTTTCATAAACGAGGCGATAAATTCCGGTTTCAGTAAAGGCATCGGGATCGGCCAGGCAGTAGGAGGCAGGATAGTAAAGGAGAAACTCCCATTTGCCGCCATGAGCATTCTCGCGGCGGGTTTTAAGCTTAATATTCCGGTAACGGTGCACGTCGCGATAGGAACGGATATAGTGCACCAGCATCCTTCGGCGAACGGCGAGGCGATAGGCGAGGGGTCCCTTTTGGATTTCAGGAATTTTATATATAGCGTATCGGCCCTTGAAGGGGGAGTCGCGATAAATTTCGGGTCGGCCGTCATACTGCCCGAAGTTTTTTTAAAGGCTGTGACCGTATCGCGGAATTTGGGCTTCAAATTAAAGGTCTTCACCACCGCCAATTTTGATATGATAAGCCATTACAGGCCATATCAGAATATCCTGTCAAGGCCGACCTCTACGGGCGGTAAGGGTTATAATATGATCGGGCACCATGAAATCATGATACCGATCCTGCATCGGGCAATCATAGAGAAGATTTAGGCGATGGTGAAATATAATTTCAATAACATCAAGAAGGCGGTTGTGAATTTTAAGGACGCCAAAGTGCTGGTAGTCGGCGACCTGATACTTGACGAATTTATATGGGGCGATGTTTCGAGGATTTCGCCTGAGGCTCCGGTCCCTGTAGTATGGGTGAAGAAAGAGAGCTTCATGCCCGGCGGCGCGTCCAACGTCGCGAATAACCTGCGGTCTTTGGGGGCGCGCGTGCGCCTTGTCGGGGTTGTGGGAAACGATGAGCCGGGCGCCGTGCTCAGGGGGGAGCTGGAGGAGAAAGGCATTGACACATCCGGAATATTCACAGATGAATCAAGGCCGACTATTTTAAAGACGCGTGTTGTGGCGCAGCATCAGCAGGTGGTCAGGATCGACAAAGAAAAAGTCGATTCTTTAGATAGCCGTCTCGTAACAAGTATGGGCGATTTTATCGCAGGCGCGATAAAGAAGATAGATGCCCTGGTGATAGAAGATTACGGCAAAGGGGCCATAGTTCCTCCGCTACTCAGCAAAATTGTTCCGCTTGCGAAAAGGGCGGGAAAGATCATAGCGGTAGATCCGAAGGAGGAGCATTTTAAATATTATAAAGGTATAAGCGTTATAACTCCGAATAACCACGAGGCTTCAAGGGCCGTGGGATTTGAGATAAAAGACGACGCCAGTCTCAGGAAGGCCGGCGAGGTGTTGTTGAATAAGCTGAAGTGCCGAATTGTCCTGATAACTCTGGGTGAGAACGGCATGGCTGTTTTCCAGAGATCAAAGCCGATGAAGCATATCCCGACAGTGGCTCAGGAAGTGTTTGATGTCTCCGGCGCGGGGGATACGGTAATCGCGAGCTATACCCTGTCTTTGGCAGCAGGCGCTGACCCGGTCCAATCCGCTCACATAGCGAATTGCGCGGCAGGGATAGTCGTCGGCAAGGTGGGGATAGCGGTCGTCACGCCCGAGGAGCTTTTGGACAGGATAGAAAGGGAATTATTCAGATGAAGGCGATAGGAGTCATACCCGCGCGGTGGGGCGCTACAAGATTTGAGGGGAAGGTCCTGGCAAACCTTTTGGGCAAACCTGTAATCCAGCATGTTTGGGAGAACGCTAAAAAAGCCAGGACTCTCGATGACCTGGTCGTGGCTTGCGATGACGAAAGGATAGTGAAGGCTGTCGAGAAATTCGGCGGGAAAGCCATTTACACTTCCCCGGACCAACCCTCAGGCACAGACAGGCTTGCCGAGGTAGTGAACCCGCTCGATGTAAAAATAGCTGTCAACATACAGGGCGACGAGCCTCTTATGAAACCCATAATGATAGATTCGCTTGTTATAGCGCTTGAGGAAGAAAAGACCGCCCAGATGGCGACGATGATAAAGAGGATAGATGATGAATCGGAACTTACAAACTCAAATGTCGTGAAAGTGGTCATAGACAAGTTCGGTTACGCCTTATATTTTTCAAGATACGCGATACCCTATAACAGGACAGGCGAGCCGGATGAGAAGAAGAGGCCCTCCTATTTTAAGCACATAGGGCTATACGCATTCACAAAAGACTTCCTCTTCACATTCAGAAATCTGCCGAAATCTTCCTTAGAGAACGCCGAAAAGCTAGAACAGCTGAGGGTGCTGGAATACGGATATAAGATAAAGACGGTGGAGACAAAGTTCGATACCGTAGGCGTCGATACCCCGGAGGACCTGAAGAGGGCCGAAGACGCGCTTTTGAAGGAGAGGGAAAGCCAAAGGCGATAGACGAAGTTTAGAGGATAGCGTTTAGCGTGTAGAAAAACTTTTACCCATGAAGGCAGTCCTGCTGTTAAAGGAGGCGCCAGCTTCATCATATGACGAGAGATATTACAATAGGCAGTATAAAAATCGGCGGGGATAACGCGATAGTCCTCATAGCCGGGCCGTGCGTGATAGAGTCGGCTCAAAGCGCGTATAGGCATGCCAGGGCGCTTAAGTCTATCGCCTCCCGCGCGGGCATTCCGTTTATTTACAAATCGAGTTACGATAAGGCGAACCGCACTTCTATCAAATCTTACAGGGGGCCGGGATTAAAGAAAGGGCTTGCCATATTAAGGAAGATCAGGGAAGAATTGAATTGCCCGGTCTTATCCGACGTTCATTCTATAGAAGAGATTTCCCGCGCGGCAAAAGTTTTGGATATTATCCAGATACCCGCCTTTCTTTCCCGTCAGACAGACCTTGTCGTAGAAGCGGCAAAGACAGGGAAGGTCGTCAACATAAAGAAGGGCCAGTTCCTCGCCCCGTGGGACATGAAGCATATAATAAAGAAGATCGAATCTACAGGAAACAAAAAGATAATTGTGACCGAGAGAGGCCATAGTTTCGGATACAACAACCTTGTGAGCGATTTCAGGTCTCTTTTAATAATGAAAGAATTCGGCTATCCCGTAGTGTACGACGCCTCTCACTCTGTGCAGATGCCCGGCGGATTCGGAGATAAATCCGGAGGAGAGAGCAAATTCATACCGTTCCTTTCGATGGCGGCCGCGGCCTGCGGCGCGGACGGGATATTCGTCGAGACCCACGAAGACCCGGACAGGGCCTTAAGCGATGGCCCGAATATGATTAAACTCTCAGAGTTGGAGGAGATGGTGTTGAAGATAAAGAAGGTCTCGCAGGCGGTGAGATAATGTCAACAGCGATCGCGAAAAAAGTGCTGCGGATAGAGCGCGACGCGCTGTCGGCCCTCATAAAAAGAGTGGACTCGAGTTTTTCGCGCGCCGTGGATGTTATCTATAAGACCAAAGGCCGTATCATCGTCACGGGGATGGGCAAGCCGGGATTCATAGCGCAAAAGATATCGGCGACGCTCTCCTCCACCGGTACGCCTTCCCTGTATCTGCATCCCGCGGAAGCCTTGCACGGAGACCTGGGAAGGGTTACAAGCGAAGACCTGATACTTGCCCTTTCGAATAGCGGTCAGACGGAGGAAATAATAAAATTTCTGCCTATAGTAAAAAAAATAGGGGCCGCCCTCATCGCTATGACGGGGAATACAAGATCGACGCTTGCGAAGGCCGCTGACTACACCATCGATGTTTCAGTGAAGAAGGAGGCGTGTCCGCTTGGCCTCGCGCCGACCACATCCACTACGGCAATGCTCGCGATGGGAGATGCCCTTGCGGTAGCGCTTCTGGATAAGAAAGGATTTAAAGAGAAAGATTTCGCGTTTTTTCATCCCGGCGGCATACTGGGCAAGAGGCTTATCCTGACAGTGGGCGATATAATGAGGAAGGGGCCCGCGAATCCGGTGGTAGGTGAGGGCGCTGCCGTGAAGAAGGTTCTCGTTTTGATAACCAGGGCAAGGGCGGGAAGCGCGAGCGTCGTTGATTCAAAGGGCAGGCTTATCGGCATTTTTACAGACGGAGACCTGCGGCGGCATCTAGAAATAAACCCGAATCTCGTGGAAGAAAAAGTCAAAGACGTCATGACTAAAAATCCCGCTGTTATAAAGAAGGATAAACTGGCTGCGGAAGCGTTTCGAATCCTGCGTTCGAAAAAGATAGATGAAATCCCTGTAGTCGATGAGAGGAGGCGGCCGATCGGGCTTGTCGATGTCCAGGACCTCCTGAGGGCAGGGCTTGTATGATAGGCGAGGATACCCTGGCGAGGGCAAAACGTATCAAGGTCCTCATCATGGACATTGACGGCGTGATGACGGACGGACGCATCATATACAGCATTTACGGGGATGAGCTGAAGTTTTTTGATGTGCAGGACGGATTCGGCATAACCCTCCTTAATAGAGCGGGCCTGAAGAGCGTTATTATTACCGCGAAGAAATCGCGCATAGTGAAAATGCGCGGGCGCGACATGAAAGTTGCCAGGTCCTATCTGGGGTACACGGATAAGCTCGTCGCCTTCAGCGACGTTTTGAGGCGTTTCAAAGTTTTGCCCGAAGAGGTATGCTTTATCGGGGATGATCTGATAGATTTACCGGTCTTGAAGCGTGTTGGATTTGCCGTCGCGGTCCCGAACGCGCTTCAAGAAGTGAAGGAAGCGGCCCACTATGTCACATCCAAAACAGGCGGCCGCGGAGCAGTCCGCGAGATTTGCGATCTTATCCTAAAGTCCCAGGGCAAATGGGACCTCGCCACAGCGAAGTACTGCAAGTAGCAGACGGGAAATTGGGGGACACAATCACTTATGTCCAGATTAGACCATAAGGCCCGACGGAACTTGTATTTTGAGATTCGATCTTTGCCTACCCCTCACCCTTGCCCTCTCCCCTAAAGGGGAGAGGGAATTCCCTCATAATTTCCTCTCCCCCGAAGGGGGAGAGGATTAAGGTGAGGGGGAAATCGC
>JAUYDB010000006.1 GCA_030691985.1 Candidatus Omnitrophota bacterium
GCTATCCGCTAAACGCTATACGCTAAAACTGAGTTTTCGACTCGCCGCTCATCCCTGCCTCTGTTTGTGTTTAGGGTTCGCGCAGATTATAATGAGCGTTCCTTTTCGTCGCACAACTTTGCACTTTGGACAAATTTTCCGTATACTCGACCTGACCTTCATCCTTCGACTCCTTTCAGTCGCTCAGGATGACCCTGAGCAAGCGAGCGAAGCCAGCGCGTCGAATGGGTCATTATTTTTCTCTCCTGATTATCCTGCCTCTGGCAAGGTCATATGGCGAAAGCTCAAGCGTCACACTGTCCCCGGGAAGGATCCTTATAAAATTCATCCTCATTTTTCCCGAAACATGAGCCAGGACCCTGTGCCCGTTCGCAAGCTCTACCCTGAACGTGGCATTCGGCAGCGTCTCCAATACCTTGCCTTCAACCGTGATCGGTTCTTCTTTCGGACTCATGACTTCCTTTCCGCCCACAACACTAAATTCGACGGGAATGTCACTGAAATTTTTCGGCTTCTGGTGAATGGCTATATGGCCATGGGGGTTGAGCCGTATAAATTTTGTTAACTATGAGCTACCTCAAAACCTTTATGACCGTTATATCCATAACGACCGTAAAGCCAAAATAACAAAAATAAAAACATGCATTCCTCGATAACAAAAGTAGGCGAAGCCCCCTGGCCATATAGCCAAGAGGATCGTGAGCTGAAAAATTTCCACCTTATCTTGTCAATATTTCCGCTTCGCCATCTCGCACAACGATGGTGTGCTCAAAATGAGCTGACAGCTTTCTGTCTTTAGTAACCGCTGTCCATCCGTCATCGCCCACCTCAACCTCATAGGTGCCGGCATTTATCATCGGCTCTATCGCAAGGACCATCCCTTGTCTCAGCCGTATCCCTGTCCCGCGCACTCCGAAATTTGGTATCTCCGGCTTCTCGTGTAATTCCGTCCCGATACCGTGGCCTACGAATGCCCTCACAACACTGAAACCGTTCGCCTCAACAAGCTCCTGTATGCTGCAGGAGATATCCGTTACCCGCTTATCCGCCAATGCGTTCTCTATCCCCGCGCGAAGAGCTCTCTCTGCGACTTCTATAAGCTTTTTAGCCTGATCGCTTATCCCGCCGATACCGACCGTAATGGCCGCATCCGCGAAATAGCCGCTGAATTTCACGCCGACATCTATCGAAATTATGTCGCCGTTTTCGAGCTTCCGCTGAGACGGTATCCCATGCACAACCACCTCATTTATGGATGTGCAAATGTTACCCGGAAAACCTCTATAATCCTTAAATGCCGGATAGCCGCCGTGTTTTAATATTTCGTCCCGCGCTATTATGTCAAGATCGCTCGTCCGGATGCCCTGCTTCGCATATCGCTTTATTGTTTGAAGCGCCGCAACTAATATCGAACCCGCCTTTCGGATCGTCCCTATCTCATCTTCATTTCTTAAAACACTCATGCCAGCTTTTCTTCGGCGAATATCTTGAAAATAACACTGAATAGATCATCTACTCCCATATCCCCCGAAACCTTCCTTAAGATTCCTTGCTTGGCGTAGTAATCGACGAGGGGTTTGGTCTCGGCCTCATAAACTTCAAGCCGGTTTATGACGGTCCCTTCTTTGTCATCGGGACGCTGAAAAAGAACGCCGTCGCATTTATCACATACACCATCTTCCTTGGGCGGAATATTTTTTACATGATAATTAAAACCACAGGTCTTGCAAACCCTCCTGCCGGACAGCCTATTGATCACTGTTTTGGATGATGTTTCAAAATAGATCACAACGTCTACCTTGGACGGGATTTTATTCATGGCCTCGTCCAGTTCGCGCGCCTGATTTAACGTCCTCGGGAATCCATCTAGTATAAAACCTTTTTCTGCATCAGTCTTGCCCATTCTTTCGATAACCATGGCCGTCACGATCTTGTCCGGGACAAGCTCTCCCTTACCCATAAAAGCTGCGGCCGCAAGACCTATTCCCGCGCCGCTCTTCACCGCCTCGCGTAAAATATCTCCTGTAGAAATATGGGGAATCTTATATTCTCGAGAAAGAACAGCCGCCTGGGTTCCCTTGCCCGCGCCCGGCGGGCCTAGCAAGACGATCCTCAATCTATCCTCGTTATAGCAAGTTTCGTAGTCCGTCGTCCGTTATCCACAGTCCGTATTTTTTACGGTAAACGAACGACGGATTACGAAACGTGAGTTTTCGACTCTACGACATCCGCGCCTTCAGTTTGCCCCGCTTCATGAATCCTTCGTAATGCCTCATCAGAAGATGCGATTCGATTTGCTTCATCGTATCGAGCATCACTCCCACAATGATCAATAGGCCGGTGCCCCCGAAGAAACTGGCTACAAGGTACGGTATCTTTAGCCAGCCGGATATAAGACTCGGTAAAACCGCAATGACCGCCAGGAATATAGCGCCCGGAAATGTTATCCTCGTCATAATAAAATCCATGTATTCGGCTGTCTGTTTTCCCGGCCTTATCCCCGGAACGAAACCACCGTATTTTTTCATATTATCCGCAATGTCAATCGGATTGAAAGTTATAGCCGTATAGAAATACGCGAAGAATATTATCAAAATGGCATACATGGAATTATAGACCCATTCACCCTTTGTCAGCGTTTGGGCAAACTTCTGAAAGGCCTGGTTTGGTATAAACCCCGCGACTGTCGCGGGAAATAATATTATGCTCTGCGCAAATATTATAGGTATGACGCCTGCCTGGTTCACCCTTAAGGGGAGGAAAGTGGACTGGCCGCCATATATCTTGCGCCCGACGACACGCTTGGCATATTGAACCGGTATCTTCCTCTGCCCTTGAGTCACCACTATGACCGCGACTATAACCGCGACCAACATTATCACCATTAATATAAGCGTAAACGGCTCTATCTGGGCCTTTTCCGGGGCGAACGGAGAAAATAACGCGTATAATTGATAGAGGGCGGTCGGTATCCTTGATACTATGCCGGCTGTAATCAGGAGCGACATCCCGTTACCTATGCCGTATTCCTGTATTTGCTCGCCAAGCCACATTATAAAAGCGGTACCGCTTGTCAGGGTTATGACGGTAAGGATCCTGAAAGGCCAGCCTGGGAATTGCACTATCCCCGCAAGCTGCGGTATCTTCATATTTTCAAGCCACAGCGCTATGAAGAAAGACTGGACTACCGACAGACCGATCGTCCCGTACCGCGTATACTGCACAATTTTTTTGTGGCCTGCCTCGCCCTCTTTCGCAAGCCTTTCCAATGCCGGTATTACGGCCGTAAGCAGCTGAAGAATAATGGACGACGAGATGTACGGCATTATGCCCAAAGCAAATATAGTCAATCTCGATATGGCGCCGCCGGAAAACATGTTCATTATGCCAAATAGCGCTCCTCCTTGCGTCTGCGCAAGATGCGCAAAATATTGGGCAAGCCTTGCTCCGTCGATTCCCGGGGTAGGTATATATGTACCTACCCTATACACGGCTATGAGACCGAGCGTGAAAATTATCTTTTTTCTCAAGTCCGGTATTTTAAATACATTAGCAAAAGCATTCAGCATGTCGTTCGCCTCGTTATAGCTGTGTTAGTCGATAGTCTATGACCTCTGCCCTCGCGCATGCGGACTCAATTAGCGACTTGGCGCTCCCGGAAAATTTATGCGCTTTTACGGTCAATTGCTTTTCAAGCGAGCCCTTACCGAGTATTTTAATCAGTTCTTTTTCGCTGCCTATCAAACCCGCCTTTTTAAGCTCGGAGGGGCCTACAATGGCATTTGCCTCGAATCTATTCAAAGAGTAAACATTCACAACCTGGTACGTTTTTCTAAACGGAGCCGTAAAGCCCTTTTTAGGTATACGCCTGATGAGGGGCATCTGCCCGCCTTCAAAACCCGGCCTCGTCGTCCGTCCGGAACGCTTCTTAGCGCCCTTACGGCCTCTGCAGGCGGTCTTTCCGTGGCCCGATCCCGAACCTCTTCCACGCCGTTTTGTATTACGTTTTGCGCCGCGAGGCGCTCCTATCTCGTTTATCTTCATCGCCGTTAAGTATCTCCCTTTATGTTTCTCTACGAAGCCTCAGTTGTTTCAAACCGGCGATCCCGGCCTTCAAGACATTAAGCGCCGAATCGGAGCCGAGACTTTTAGTCAATATATCCTTTATGCCGCCGGCCACGCATATAGCTCTGACCGCCCCGCCCGCTATTACGCCGGTTCCTTCGGATGCCGGTTTGAGAAGGACTCTTGCGGCCTTAAAATGCCCGATTATTTCGTGCGGTATCGTGGTTCCTTTTAGCGGAATTTTGAAAAAATTCTTCTTTGCGTCGGTCAGGCCTTTTCTGATAGCTTCCGATACTTCGTTGGCCTTGCCAAACCCCAGGCCGACTGTATTTTTGCCGTCACCGGCGACGACCAGCGCATTGAATGAGAACCTGCGTCCGCCTTTCACAACCTTAGCGACCCTCTTTATGCTGACAACCTTTTCTATAAGACCTTCTTCAGAGGCAGGGCGCGATTTACCGCCGCGTTTAAAAGAGCGCCCTTCGCCTCCACGCCCCTTACGAGCCCTGGGGGAAACCGGCCTGCTTTCTGCGGCAGCGCTTTGCGCATTGCCTTGAGCGCTGTTAACAGCAGCTATTTTATCAGGTGATGCTGTCACGGCCTCTTTGGGTTTCTCGGCAGTGTTATTAGCCTCTTTTTCGTCTTTTTTATTTATATTATCGTTAGATTCCGCCAATTTTCTACCTCGCTATTCTTGTCAAAGGGTTAGAATTCCAAACCACCTTTTCGAGCCGACTCCGCCAGGGCCTTTACGCGGCCATGGTACAGATATCCGGAACGGTCAAAGACGATTTTGGCAACACCGTTCTTCCTGCACAATTCCGCTAACGCTTGGCCGAGAATAGCCGCGCCCTTAACATTGCCCGCGTCTTTTTTCATCTTATCTTTTAGATCCGGCGATGCCGTTGATAGCGAGAGGAGCGTCTTCCCGGCCGCATCATCAATTATTTGAGCATACACATTATTCAGGCTCCTGTAAATACTGAGCCTCGGCCTCACGCTTGTACCGATTATCTTCTTGCGAATAATCTTATGCCTTCGCGCGCGTCCTTCTAATTTTATCCACCTTTTCATAATCTGCTAAACCTATCTCTTTCTATCCGCCGGTTGCGCCGCTAGCGCCTGCAACCGCCTTGCCGGCCTTGTGCCTTACATGCTCACCGGCATATTTTATGCCCTTGCCCTTGTATGGCTCAGGCCTGTAATAATCCCTTATTTTGGCGGCTGCCTCTCCTACCTGCGCCTTGTCTATACCTTTGATCATGATCTGAGTAGGTTTCGGCGTCTCGATGGTAATTCCATCCGGTATATTGTAATTAATGGGATGCGTGTAGCTCAGTTGTATGTTCAATATCTTCCCCTGGACCTGCGCCTTAAAACCGACGCCTGTAATCTCGAGATCCTTTTTATAACCCTCGCTTACTCCTATAATCATGTTGTTGACAAGGCTCCTGATAAGGCCGTGCGTAGCCTTATCCTGCTTTTCATCTGAAGGCCGAGTTATGATGACAGAGTTATCCTTCACCTCGCACTTGAAGCGCTCCGCCATGACATAGCTCAATTTGCCAAGCTTTCCTTCTATGGTTATCGTTCTATCGGATATCACAACCTTAACTCCAGCCGGTATCGCGACAGGCTTCTTACCTATCCTTGACATTTTTTTTCCTCGTTATAGCAAGTCTCGTACAGACTACAGCGTAAAGGAGTAACGCTGTACGCTGTACGAATAAATCACCAAACATAACAGATAACTTCGCCGCCTATCTTTATTTTTCGCGCTTCGTTATCGGTCAGGATACCTTTAGATGTAGATATTATAGCCATGCCCAATCCCCCTAATACCCTTGGCAGTATATCTCTCTTCTTGTATATCCTTAGGCCAGGCTTCGAAATCCGCTTTAAACCCAAAATAGCGGGGTTACCGCTTTTAAAATATTTAAGGTATACGCGAAGGATGCCCTGCTTGGAATCCTTTATTAATTTATAATTTGCGATGAATCCCTCTCGCTTTAAAATCTTCACTATCTCCTCGACAAGTAGGGAATTTTTAACCTCTGCCGCTTCTTTCTTCGCGGAGCTTGCATTCCTGATAATTGTCAGCATATCCGCAATCGGATCCGTCAATGCCATATGTATCGCCTCTCTATAGCTGCGTTAGTCCATGGTCCATAGTCGATAGTCCTTAGTATTCGGTCAATAGACCTTCTTAAAACTTGAAACATCCAAATAAAGGCTTCGGAGCTATTTTCAAATAACATATCTTTCTTTTACTATGGACTAACTTGAGTTTTAGACCAGCATCTACCAGCTTGCCTTAACCACACCGGGTATCTCACCCCGTAAAGCCAGTTCCCTGAAGCATATCCGGCACATCTGGAACCGCCTGATAAAACCGCGGGGCCTTCCGCAAAGCTTGCACCTGTTATAGCGCCTCGCTTTGAATTTTGCCGGCCTTTGCTGCTTTATTATCAACGATGTCTTTGCCATATTATCCTCTATAGCCTCGTTTAGCGTTTAGCGTGTAGCGTATAGGAAAATAAATATTTATGGACATTTAACTGCCTATGGCTCCTATTTTTTCGCGAAAGGAAACCCTGCCAGCCTTAGAAGTTCGAATGCCTCAGGTTTATCCTTGGCTGTTGTAACCACGGTTATATCCATCCCGTAGGTCTTTACCACCTTATCAACATCTACTTCCGGGAATATCAGCTGCTCATTCAGGCCAAACGAGTAATTACCGCTCCTATCGAAAGAATCCGGCGATAGGCCCCTGAAATCCCTGATTCGCGGTATCGCAACTGCTATAAGCCTATCCAGGAATTCATACATCATCGCGCGTCTTAGCGTAACCTTACAGCCTATGGCCGATCCCCGCCTTATCTTAAAATTGGCTATAGCTTTTTTGGCCTTTGTGACAACGGTTTTCTGGCCGGTTATCATCGCTACCTCTCTTTGTGCGGCCTCAAGCAGCTTGATATCCTGCGTCGCTTCTCCGAGGCCGACATTCACAACAACTTTCTCAAGGCGCGGAACGGCCAGCTTATTCTTATAACCGAATTTCTTCATCATCTCAAGGATTATCTCGTTTCTGTATTTTTCCAACAACCTGGGAGTCTTCATACGTTAGATTACCTCTTTGCATCTTTTGCAGTATCTGGATCTCGTGGCGTCTGCCAGCACATTTATGCCGACCCGCGTATGTTTCTTGCATTGCTTGCAAAATAGCGCCAGGTTTGATATATGTATCGGGCTTTCTTTCTGAACGATACCCCCCTGCTGATCGGACTTGGTCTTTCGCGAATGCTTCTTCACATAATTTACGCCTTCTACCAGGGCTCTATTATCCCGAGAAAAAATGCGAAACACCTTCCCCGTCTTTCCCCTGTCTCTTCCGGAAAGCACATATACAATATCGTTCTTCTTTATCTTATTCACCTTCGCACCTTTGCTTCATAACACCTCCGGCGCAAGCGATATTATCTTCATAAAATTTCTGTCTCGTAGTTCTCTCGCGACCGGACCAAATATTCTCGTTCCCCTGGGGTTTAACTGAAGGTCTATTATCACTACGGCATTTCTGTCGAAACGAAGCCTGCTTCCGTCTGGCCTGGTTATCGGATGCGCGGTCCTGACAACTACAGCCTTAACAACCTCATGCGCTTTAACAATAGCGTCGGGGGAAGACTCCTTTATATTACAAGTTATTATATCACCTATGTTGGCATATCCCCTATTCTGCTTTCCTATCACGCCGATCATAGACGCGCGCCTGGCGCCGGTATTATCCGCCACATCCAATATCGATCGCATTCTTATCATAAGTCACCAAACTCTTATAATATGTTGTGAGTAAAATATGCTCACTGCACACTACTCACAACTTTTTTTTGCGGAAGGCCTTGATCACCGGAAATGGTTTCATTAGGCCCGCTTCCTTTTTTTACAACTTCCACAAGCCTCCACCTTTTCGTTTTGGAGATGGGCCTGGTCTCCTGTATTCTTACGGTATCGCCTTCCTTGGCCTTGCCTTCCTCGTCGTGGGCTTTAAACTTTGTGGCCTTCCTCATCAGTTTGTTATATACCGGATGGTGCGTCACCCTGTCTACACTGACGGTGATAGTCTTATCCATCTTGTCGCTGATTACTATTCCAATCCGCGTTTTACGCTTAGGCCTCTCTGTGCTTGGCATCGGATTTCTCCCTTATGACGGTTTCGCATCTGGCAATGTCCTTCCTGGCTTCATTTATTCTATGGGGTTTCTCGATCCTGCCGGCCTTTGCCTCTGTCCTGAGATCAAAAAGCTCCTTCTTCAAGGCCCCCACCTTCTGCATTATCTCATCGACCGTCATGTTCCTTAACTCGTTGGCCTTTATCACGTGTGTTTGGCCCTCGATATGAATTTTGTCCTGAGCGGTATCTTATGCGCTGCTACTCTCATGCATTCTTTCGCGATCTCAAGCGGGACGCCATCCATTTCAAACAGGATCTTCCCTCTCTTTATGACCGCAACCCAATGGCTCGGATCGCCTTTCCCTTTTCCCATCCTGGTCTCGGCAGGTTTCTTCGTGATCGGTTTATCCGGGAATATTCTTATCCACACTTTCCCGCCGCCTTTTAAGTTCCTCATGAGCGCGACCCTTGCCGCCTCGATCTGCCTATCAGTAAAATACCCGTTTTCGAGAGATTTAAGCCCGAACTCGCCAAAAGCGAGATTCGCCCCTCTAGAAGAGGTTCCCCGACGCTTCCCCTTCTGGACTTTCCTGAATTTTACTCTCTTAGGCATCAGTGCCATTTTTCTATCCTCTTAAATAACATCTGCAACTAGTTTAGCGGTTAGCATATAGCGTGTAGGAAAAACGAAAACTGTGCGCTATCCGCTAAACACTAAAAAAGTATCGCCTTACTGCCACTATGCGCTATACGCTACCCGCTAAACGCTATACTTGTTGGCTGACTCTACTCCCTGGCCTTATCCAGCACCTTGTCGCCTTTATAGATCCACACCTTTATGCCTATCAATCCATATGTGGTCAATGCCTCGGCAAAACCATAGTCTACGTCTGCCCTTAATGTCTGAGCGGGGATCGACCCGACCCGGTACATTTCGTCACGCGCTATTTCAGCGCCGCCAAGCCGTCCGGAACATCCGATCTTCACCCCGCGCGCGCCGCCATCCAAAGCGTTCTGGACAGCCCTCTTCATAGCGCGTTTATGCGGTATGCGTTTTTCTATCTGAAACTCTATGTTCTCGGCGACCAGTTGCGCATCCAAATTCGCGTTCTTTATCTCCTTTATATCTATCAAGACCTCCTTGCCGGCGATCGATCGAAGTTCTTCTTTTAGCTTTTCTATTTCTGCGCCGCGCCTTCCTATTATAATCCCGGGCCTTGCCGTGTAAATCAAAACCCTCACCTTATCGCTGGCACGTTCAACCTCAACCTTTGACACCGCCGCGCTCGACAGGGCTTTTTTAATAAACTTCTTTATCTTGAGGTCCTCCAATAGAAGCTTCGGAAACTCTTTCTTCTTGGCAAACCATCGAGACTTCCAATCATAAATGTAACCCACTCTAAACCCATACGGATGAACTTTTTGACCCATTTTACCCGCCTGTCCTTATTTTTTTTGATCTTCTGGCTTCGGCAGCTCGATCGCCTTAGACCTTTTGGGCTTGTACCCCTTTTGACCGTGCTCTTTAACCCTTGTCCTTATACGATGCTCTTTACCCTTAAGATTCACCGTTTCCGCCACGGGCTTTTTTATCACATCCAATTCAAGCGTAATGTGGCAAGTCCTTTTCTTTATCATGGCGGCTCTACCCATCGATGCCGCCCTGTATCGTTTCAGCATCGGCCCGCCGCTTGCCACCATATTCGATATATAAAGATCCGATGTGACAACATCATGCTGTATACGCTTGGCATTGGCTATCGCGGACTTTAATAAATCTATCGCGTACCCGGACGCGCGCTTCTTCACGCTGGCCAGTACAGCCATAGCATACTCCGCCCTTTCGCCCTTTATAAGAGGTATAATCTGCCGGAATTTCCTCGGCGTGATCCTTGCATAACGCAAACTCGCTTTGGCAATCATGTCATTCTGTCCCTATTCTCTTCCATCAAATCTTTCATCTCACACAGTGCCAAATGCCAGCTTGATCCGCTTGAATGGCCTTATGGCCATGGGGGTTGAGCCGTATAAATTTTGTTTACGACGCGCTACCACGAAACGTTTATGACCGTTATATTCACAGCGGCTGTAAAGCTTAACTCAATAAAACTAAAAGGATTATTCCTTGAAAAACAAAATTAGGCGAAGCCCCCTGGCCATAAGGCCAAGAGTGGCATAGAGCCGGTCAATCTGCCCCCTCGGGGTGGGATGAAAAATTTTCATCCTTACGTCTTGTCCATTGATACTTCTGTCGCGGCGCCGTGTTTTTTAAATATCCGGGTCGGGGCGAACTCACCGAGCTTATGGCCCACCATGTTTTCGGTTATATAGACCGGGATAAATTTCTTTCCGTTATGAACAGACAGGGTGACGCCGACAAAATCCGGCGTTACAGTCGATCGCCTTGACCAGGTCTTTAAAGGTTTTTTATCTCCCGCCATAACAAGCTTCTGAACTTTCATCAAAAGCTTCTCATCAATATACGGACCTTTTTTTGTGGATCTAGACATGTCGCTCCTTTGCTACCTTAATTTTGTGCGTTTCGATGATTTTTAGCGTATAGCGGATAGCGTTTAGCGTTTAGGAAAATCGTTCGACTTACTATACGCTACACGCTATACGCTAACCGCTAAACTTGTTGTCTGACTCTATTTTCTTCTCTTCAGTATATACTTGCTGGACCACTTCTTCTTTCTTCTCGTCTTAAGCCCCTTTGCGCATTGCCCCCATGGGGAGCGCGGCAAACCACCGCTCGCCTTTCCTTCTCCTCCGCCCATCGGGTGGTCGTGCGGGTTCTTTGCGACTCCCCGCGAATAAGGCCTGATGCCCATCCAGCGAGACCTTCCGGCCTTACCTATAGAGATGGTTTCATGCTCTATGTTACCTACCTGGCCGACAGTAGCCACACACTCTTTATTTATCAATCTGATCTCGCCGCTGGGAAGCTTTACATGCGCGTAGTTACCCTCTTTTGCCATTATGACGCATGAATTTCCTGCCGAACGCGCGATCTTCGCGCCCGCCCCTTTCTTAAGCTCGACGCTATGTATGGGGATGCCCGCCGGTATGTTTTCTAAAGTTGTCGTGTTGCCAACCTTTATTTCGGCAGTTTTACTAGAGATAATCTCGTCGTTCACGCTCAAGCCCACCGGCGCGATAATATACCGTTTCTCGTTATCAGCGTACTGTATAAGAGCAAGCCTCGCGGACCTGTTGGGGTCGTACTCTATTGCCACCACCTTCGCCGGCATGTCAAGTTTATCGCGGTTAAAATCTATGATACGAATCATCTTCTTATGCCCGCCGCCGCGGTGCCTTGAGGTAATCCTGCCCCGGTTGTTTCTGCCGCCGGTTCTCTTCCTGGGCACAAGAAGCCTCTTCTCAGGCCTGTCCTTGGTAAGCTCTTCAAAATTTGAAATGGCAGCCCATCTCAATCCGCTTGTCGTGGGCTTGAATTTTTTTATTCCCATAAATTTTATCTGTCCGCGCTACGTGACATCGATCTTGTTTCCCTCTTTAAGCGTCACAATTGCCTTCTTCCAATCCGGAGTATATCCGACAGCAAATCTTACCCTCTTTGACTTTCCTCTCATCATAACTGTATTTACGCTATCGACCTTTACCTTGTATATATCCTCTATCGAGTTTCTGATCTCGATCTTATTCGATTTTTTATCGACCAGGAAAAGGTATTTATTCTGCGGCATTAGCATCGCGCCTTTTTCGGTCCGGATCATGCCTTTAACAATATCATGAGGATTCCTCATCTTACTCCTTCGAACCTTTCCGGCAATCTTTCCATGGCACCTTTCGACATTACCACGGTATCACAGGTCAACACATCCATAGTATTGAAATCTTTGTAATTTTTCACGGACACCTCTTTAAGATTTCTTGACGCCCTGGTCAGGTTCGCATCAATCGCTTCAACCACGAAGAGCGATTTGCCGTTAAGCTTCAAGGCGTCTAATATGGCCTTGAAGCG
>JAUYDB010000229.1 GCA_030691985.1 Candidatus Omnitrophota bacterium
GCAGCGTTAAGGCGGGGGCGGATTCTATTATAGTTAACGGTAAAGAAATTAAAGTTCTTGCCAAAAAGGACCCGGCAGAACTTCCATGGAAGGACATGGGGGTCGATATAGTGGTAGAGTCCACCGGCCTTTTTACCGTGAAGAACGACGGTGTAAACAAGAAGGGTAAAGAGGTGAAGGGCGCCGTAAACCACATAACAAAAGGCGGCGCTAAGAAAGTTATCATCTCCGCGCCCGCGGAAGGCGAGGACTTAACGATAGTCATGGGCGTCAATGAGGATAAATACGACCCAAAGAACCACTCGGTCATTTCGAATGCCTCGTGCACCACGAATTGTCTGGCGCCTATAGCCAAGGTCCTTAACGACACATGGGGAATTGAAAAGGGGCTGATGACGACGATCCACGCTTATACGAACGACCAGCGCATTCAGGACCTTCCTCATCCGGACCCGCGCAGGGCAAGGGCCGCGGCGCTATCCATGATACCCACATCGACCGGCGCCGCGAAGGCGATAGGTTCCGTCATACCGGAATTAAAGGGGAGATTAGACGGATTCGCGATGAGGGTGCCTGTCGCTAACGTTTCAGTTGTCGATTTGACGGCCATGCTAAATAAGGCCGCGACCGTCGAAGAGATAAACAGGGCCCTGAAAGCGGCCTCAGAGGGCAGGATGAAGGGCATACTCGATTATACCGAAGACGATGTAGTGTCGGTAGATTTCAACCATTATCCCGCGTCGGCCACCGTTGATTCCAAGATGACAAAGGTGATCGGCGGAAACTTCACGAAGGTCATCGCCTGGTACGACAACGAATGGGGCTACTCCTGCAGAGTGGTAGATCTGATCGAGTACATCATTAAGAAAGGGATATAGTTTACAAAGATAAATTTTTATCTTCCTCATTCCTAAAAATATTGTGGACAGGTGCTCTATTTTTGTAAAATAGAAAATAGGATATCTGTCTATTTTTTCAGGAAAAATTCAGTAAAGGATTTTATGATAGAAGCCGCGAAGCTTTTACAGAATTTGGTTTACCATTCCGGTACGCTGGACGAAAAAACGCGTTTGCATGGAATATCACCGGCGCTCCAATCTATATTGGAAAAACGGGGATGAGATTAGGTTTGATTATCGGAATTCTGTTGAAAGTTTATTCATTCGAAAGAATGACGGCGATAAAGAGGTGATTGGTGTGGGCGGCTCCGGAAGTTCAGGCCAGCGCGAGGTGTGCACCTTCTTTACAGCCGTTTTTTATCTGCTAGGTAAAAAGACGCAAATCCCGCATTATTTAGTTAAACAGAACGGTTTTAACAAGCTTGAATATGTCGGGCGCAGATATCGTACGGTATTAACATCGGGTTTCGGAAGTAATTTTGATTTAGAAAAACGCCTCTACAAGGAAATTCAGAAGCACCACGACATATATTATCCTCAAGTAGTAGTGTCTCTATAATTCCCGAAGAAAACCAGCCCGATTATCCCATCGAACAAAAAATTCCAACCGCATTAGCACGAAGGATGGGAAGTTTCCTCATCACAGAAACCATGTCGAAGCGCTACCAACTTACTATGAAAAGCTATGATAGATTATTCCCTAATCAGGATACATTGCCCAAGGGCGGTTTTGGGAATTTAATAGCGCTACCTTTTCAAAAAGACGCGGTAAGCCGTGGTAACAGTGTTTTTATAGACGACAACAACAAACCCTATCCCGATCAATGGAAATTTTTATCAAACATAAGGAAGATGACACTTTTGGAGATCGAGAAAATATCCCGCGAGGCTTCTGTGGGCGGGCAGATTCTAGGTGTACGGATGAGCCCAATAGACGAAAGCAATCCGCCATGGATGATATTGCCTTCAGGGAAGAGGCGATTTAAGCCGGTAATAAAAGATCTGCCACGCGAAATCGAATTAGTCGTTG
>JAUYDB010000066.1 GCA_030691985.1 Candidatus Omnitrophota bacterium
ATGCCAAAAGATTGCAGGATTGGTCTTCGCGGACCGCTTTATATTGACGGACTTTTTCCTCATTATGCCCGGCATATGAAATTTCGTTAAAAATCGGCATATGCTGAAAGAGATTTGAATTTTGGAATCCGAAATCAATTAAATTCATATGTCCTGAAACCTAAACGTACTTTTGGTAGTCAACCGGAAGGAATATTACCTGAGGTAGGCCAGGCCTCTTGGGCTTAAGCAGTACGCTAATTAATATCGTTAATCGCGTCCTTTTCTGCGGCGAAAACTTGGCTTCTTTCCTCCGCCGGGCCTGGAGTTCTCTCTTGCCTGCGGCTTATCAAAATTACGGCCTTTGGCGAAATCTCTATTCTTGGCAAAACACTCCTTGCAGTATACCGGACGGTCTCCGGTTGGCTTGAAAGGGACTTCGCATTCAGCCTTACAGTCTGCGCAGATCGCTTTAGTAAAGTTTCTTTCCCGGTAATTATTATCCCGGCCCCCTCTGCCAAAACGCTGCGAGTTATCGAAACGCTGAAAAGGTTTAGAATAATTGCTTCCCCCGGACGGCCTTTTTGAAGACTGACCGATCAAGGTATCGATCTTCTTCTCCAGAAGGGTTAGCTGCTGTTGCATTTTATCCATAAGAGCCGCTATGCCCGGCTCAACCTGCGGTTCGATTGAAGCACTTTTACGCTTAAAGATTTTCTTCATCTTGCTCCTTCTCTCGTTAAATTAACCTCCTTCGCCAGAGCCCCACGGCCCTATTATTTGAAACCTTTCCCTAAGACAACCTATCTAGGATCTCGCGCAGCGATACCAGCGCGATAGTCGTCTGTTGATCGGATAACGCGTAAGGAATAATAAGCGTATCGCCATGGACCATGGCGCCGCACGAATAGACGACATTTGGGACATACCCGCAACGGCTGTTATTCTTCCAGTGAATAAGCGGCTCACTCAATCGGCCGAGTACACGCGAAGGATCATCGCGGTCAAGCAGAGCCGCGCCGATCGAGTATTGACGCAGCGGGCCGACACCATGAGTCAACAGAAGCCACCCGCGCTCAGTCTCGATGGGGGAACCGCAATTTCCGATCTGCACGAACTCCCAGGGATACAAAGGCTCCATAATCGGGACAGCTTCATGCCAGAAATGGATATTGTCGGAATACATGAGGAAAAGCCTTAAATCCAATGCCTTCCTTCTTCATATTAGCACAGATTATGTCTTCGATGGCAAAAAGAACAGCCCTTATATAGAGGACGATCCTCCCAATCCCTTGAATGTTTATGGGATCAGTAAATTAGCTGGAGAATATTACATTAGGGCCTTAATGGAAAGATATTTTATAGTAAGGACCTCCG
>JAUYDB010000088.1 GCA_030691985.1 Candidatus Omnitrophota bacterium
AGAGGTCAGGCCGACGGACAATCAGATCGATGACCTGATGAAGGAGATAAGGATCCGCGCCGGGAGGAAAGAACGGGTGCTTGTCACAACGCTTACCAAACGCCTGGCGGAGGATCTTTCGAGATACTTGGGCGAGCTTGGCTTCAGGATAAAGTACCTGCATTCCGACATAGGCGCCATAGAAAGGGTCGAGATATTAAGGGACTTAAGGCTCAACAAATTTGACTGCCTTGTAGGCATAAATCTTCTGAGAGAAGGGTTGGATCTTCCGGAGGTCTCGCTCGTCGTGATCCTTGATGCCGACAAGGAGGGGTTCTTGCGAAGCGGCACAAGCCTGATACAGGTAGCCGGCCGCGCGGCGCGCCATATAAACGGACAGGTGCTCATGTATGCCGACACAGTTACGAAATCCATGAAGAAGGCCATTGACGAATCGGATAGACGCCGCAAGATCCAGACAGAGTTTAACAGATGTCATAATTTGACTCCCCGCTCAATAGAGAAGGCTATACGCCAGGGCATCGAGTCATATAAAAAGGCAAGAGAAATTATAACGGGCGTTATTGAAGAGACCGACGATGAATATGACATAACCGCGCTCATCGGAGAGTTACAGCACGACATGGAGCTCGCGGCAAGAAACTTGCAGTTTGAAAAAGCGGTGATCTTGCGCGATCAGATCAGGGAGTTGAAGGCGAAGTTGAGTTGAAAACTCACGTTTCGTAATCCGTAGTCCGTAATCCGTAGTCCGTAATCCGTAGCCCGTATTTTTTATGCTATACGGACAACGGATAACGGACGACGGACAACGGATAACGGACGACGGATAACGAGACTTGCTATAACGAGGCGAAATGATTGATGAGCAGATACTGAGCGTTCTAAGGACAAGCGCCGATTATTATGTTTCGGGCGAAGAGCTGTGCAAACTTTCGGATATTTCGAGGGCGGCAATATGGAAACATATAGAAAACCTAAGAGCGGAAGGCTATGAGATAGAGGCCTCTCCCCACCTGGGGTATCGCCTGATAGCTGTTCCGGACAGCCTTATCCCTGCCGAGATAAAGTGGAATATAAAGACAAAAGTTCTCGGCAAAGAAGTGATCTCTTTCAAGAAGGTCGATTCGACTAATGCGGTAGCCTATGGGCTTGCTGAAAAGGGAGTGAAGGAAGGCGCAGTCGTGTTGGCGGAAGAACAGGCCAAGGGTAAAGGCAGGCATGGGAGACGGTGGATTTCGCCTTCAAAGGGCGGTATATACATGTCCTGCGTTTTGCGCCCCGAGATAGCGCCCGGAGAGATCGCCAAGATAACTTTGGCCGCGGCCGTAGCCGTAGCCAAGGCGATAAGGCTGTCGAGCGGGCTCAGCGCGATGATTAAATGGCCGAACGACATATTGGTAAACAACAGGAAGGTGTGCGGGATACTGACTGAGATGAAGGCGGAGCAGGATAGCGTCGATTTTATTATTCTCGGAATAGGCGTAAACGTGAATACGCAAAGCCGGTATCTTCCTAAAGGCGCGTCTTCATTAAGGGAGGAGATGCGGCGTATGGGCTGGGACGAGGCGCTTTCGCGCATAGAGATCTCAAGAAAAATTTTAGAGAAACTGGAAGAGTATTATTTTTTATTGAAAAAGGATGGATTTAAACCGATAATAGAGGAATGGAAGGCCTTTTCGGCGATGCTCGGCTCCCGCGTAAGGATTATGCTGCCGGGCCGCTCGTTCGAAGGCCATGCCCACGATGTCGACAGCGACGGGTCTCTTCTCGTCAGACGCGACGAGGGTATCATTGAGAAGGTCTCGTCGGGAGACGTTGTTGTCGTGAGGTGAGGGGTTCGAAGTATGAGCGATATGAAATACTTGCTTGCAATCGACATAGGCAATACAAATATCACCATCGGGCTTTTCGATGAAACACGGCTCGTGCGGAAGACCAAGATTTCTACGAGACGGCATGCCGAATACAAAGCGCTCATCCGGAGGTTTGCCGGGCGCGCCGATGCCGTTAAGTCTATAGTAATGTCGAGCGTAGTCCCTCGGGCTTCAGACAGGATGAGGAAGACGCTCGGGAAAGCCTTCAAGTGCCCGGTATATAATATAGGTAAGGACGTCCGCGTACCGGTCAAGAACCTCTACAGGGTGAAACGGCAGGTAGGCCAGGACAGGTTAGTAAACGCCTTTGCCGTCAAATCGCTCTACGGCGCGCCGGCAGTCATAATAGATTTCGGCACTGCCGTAACATTTGATATAGTTTCTAAAAAGGGCGAATATCTCGGCGGATTGATTATGCCCGGCATCGAGATGTCGCTGTGCGGTCTCTACGAAAAAACGGCATTACTGCCGAAAGTGGAGCTTAAGGAAGCATCGTCCATAATAGGCAAAGATACGGTAAACAGTATCCGCGGCGGCGTACTTTTCGGATTTGGAGCGATGTGCGACGGCCTTGTCTCAAAATATAGGTCGGTCCTCGGAGGCGATGTCAAAGTAATAGCGACCGGCGGAAACGCGGATCTTGTTAAGCGGTATGCGGAATCCATCGATACAATCGACGAAGACCTTACCCTGAAAGGCATAAATCTCCTCGCCCGCCAGGATATTGAGAGTCGGGCGGCAAAAAAATAGGGACAGTCCCAATCAATGCGTGATAGACGCTTTTGGGACAGACCCTATTTTTTTACAAATTTTTTTTAAAAATTTTCTTGACAAAATCACACGATTTTGTATAATAAGGCTATTGTTAGCACTCAGTTTTGATGAGTGCTAACGAAAAAAACTAAAGGAGGGGTGAAAGATGAAGATTCAGCCGTTGGCGGACAGGATAATGGTAAAGGTCCTTGAGGCCAAAGAAGTGACGAA
>JAUYDB010000096.1 GCA_030691985.1 Candidatus Omnitrophota bacterium
GTTTGTCATATTTTATCATAAGTAAGTGGTGATTGCAAGATTTCTCTCTCTTCAATGTTCCCTTACCTTCTATGCCGCTTCGCACTAAATTTTTACGGGTCCTGTCGCGCGGTCGCCGTTAAGTGATGGCGCGCTCGCATGGGGTGTACAAACGAAGTCCATAGAGGCGGGTATCTGTATGCCCGCAGGATTACCGGACTTCCAACGCCAGATTAGCGGTTAGCTTCAATCGTAATCCTAAGCGGCGGGCACCCCCATCCCATGCTCGCTTGTGCGCGCGTAAAGGCTGGACCGCGCGCCACCCGTAAAAATTTCCTCATTCTTCTCCATGAAATTGTTCATCTCGTGAAGAGGCAGATACCGACAAGATGAGCGTTGAATGGCCTTATGGCCATGGGGGTTCAAGCCGTATAAATTTTGTTAACGACGCACTACCCCGAAACTTTTATGACCGTTATATCCATGGCGAAGGTAAAGCCTAAAATAACTAAAACAAAATAATGCAATCCTCGATAACAAAATTAGGCGAAGCCCCCTGGCCATAAGGCCAAGAGAGGATTAGAGCCAGTCAATCTGCTCTATCGGATGGGATGAAAAATTTTGTTCTTTCCGTTAATCATGAAAAAGTAAGCTTTTGTCTATTGACTATGCCAGAAAAGGTATGTATACTTATAATTGGAAAAGATGGAAATTGCTCTTTGTGACAATTGTGTAGAGTAACAACCGATAAAGGTAAACCATTTGAAAGAATGGGACGCAAAGCCACAGGCCTACGGTCTGTAAAGACTATGGCAGCTGGGTTGCCGAAGTGCGACTCCTCGGTTTCGTTTGAGGTTTTATACCCTTGAGCGTGACAGAGAGCCAAGGTGACTAGCCAGGTTTTGCCTGGCTTTTTTTGTTTTTTGCCCTGTTGCCTGGCTAAGCGTACTGCTAAAAGCCCTATTCTTCAAGGCGGTGAACCTTTGAGGGATAGGGCGTTGTTGTTAGCGAGTCGAAAACTCAAGATTAGCTTTTAGCTTTCAGCCGTCAGCTTTCAGCTTTTTTTGCTGAAGACTAACGGCTGACAAAGCTATAACGAGGCGCAAAATGAAAACCGATGAGAAATTTGAAAGGGTCATAACATTGCTTAACAGGGCCGATATCGATTACCTTGATACTATCGGCAAGGACTCTCTTTTCACAACCGGGACAAAATTATCGAGGATAAAGATAATACGCGCAATGATAGAGGCAGTGATGGAACTTGGCATAAAAGGTCGCGGCATTGGGAATGAGGCGGGCCTAAAGGAGGAGATATTAAAGAAGGCCGCCTCCCATGCTGTGACCGGGCTAAAGGAGAAGAGGGGCGATAGGTTTAGCGTATAACGTATAGAAAAGTCGCGCGACTTACTATCTGCTAACCTCTTAACTTGTCGGCTGACTCAACCAGACAGGAGGCAAATAAAATGAAATCACTCAAGATATTGTTAATATGTTTTTTGACAGCTGCTATGGCAGGCGTTATGGCGGGTGAAATATTCGCGGGGGAAACGCGAACGCTCACAACGATGATAATTATAACTGTGAAACCGGCTGAGACAATGGCCGCGAAAGCCCCGGCAGGGCTTGAGGACCTGTATAAGACAGCCCTCGCCCAGAGCACGCAGAACAGGTTTGTCAAGATCGAAGAGCCGATAAACACGCCCAGCGGCATAGGCAGATACACGATGTCGGAAAAACTGTAACGGTTCGGGGAAATAGGGGGACACAATACCGTAATAGATCAGAGTTTTAAGAGACGGTGATAAAAAGGGGTCTGACCCAACTAAGTCTATTATGCGCTGAATGGGTCTGACCCCTTTTTATAGATAGCTTGCTATGCCAAAAAATGGGGTCAGACCCATTCAATAAGCAATAGACGCGCTGGGTCAGACCCCATTTTTCTTACGAAGCTCTTATAACACTGGGTTATTACGTCCCCCGATTTCCTTTAATCTGCAAAAAAATAGGGACATTCCCAATCAATATGAGATAGACGCTTATGGGACAGTCCCTATTTTTTAATGCCTTCCTACTCCTTGTCGAAACTCTGTATCTCGATAACGCGCGGCGCAAATACGAAGTTTGTATCGTCTATGATTTCTTTTTCGTGTAAGCTCACTGCTGCCTTTTCGGGTGAGCTTATTTTATAATCTCTCGATACGGTCTCGAGGTCAATGGCTACAACATGTTCTCCCGGATAGATATAGTCAACAGTGTATGTGCCGTCGGAATACACAGCCGTTTCCTTGCCGCTCGGGGTAAGATAAATCCTGGCGTTGGCGATCGGCTCGTCTATGTCCTTATCGTAAATCCCGTTCCCATTCACGTCTATATATACAATGCCCTTGATTTTGCCCGTCGATACTATAGGAAATTCGACGTATGCCGTGCCGAGCGACGGGGCCGTAACAGACTTCACCGGCACGTCGCCTCTCACAGCCATCTCAAGCGGCATATTCGAAAGGTCAACCTTTACTTTCCTTTCACCCGGCACGACCTTCCAGATATGCGCTATGCCTTTCGAGTTCGTGTAGGCGGCGCGCCCTTTAACCACGTTAACACGCACGCCTTTTATGCCCGGCTCGCCCTTGTCAAATCTGCCGTTAGAGTTCAGGTCTCTATAGACAAACGCCTGAACCGCGCTCCACTTGTCGGGCGAGCGCACATCAAATATGTGGCGCAATTTGAACAAAAGCGTATAGTGTTTTGTCGTCTGGTGCTTCGAGTCATACAGATCGAAGTCGCTTAAATTGTAGTCAAAGTTCCATGTCGTCACAGCGCTCGATTTATACTCCATGCCGCACAATAAATTCATCATGGCGGTATCCTGAAAAGCCTCTCTCTGTGTGGTAAAAACCCTCCAGTCGATATTGCCGCTTAAGAAATTTGTCAGGTTCCACCTGGCGCCGAGGCTTGTATTCAAGAGCGTCGTCGTGTAGCTCGCGGCCGCAATGGTCTTCGTCTTTCTTATATCCTGATAGAGCCTGATATACGAGTAATTAAATTCAGGGAAAAACTGAAAGACGGTAACCGAGTAGGAATCCGTGAATGAGCCGCCGGTCGTCGTCCCGAACGGCTCTAACCTGTAATGGTCATAGCTTAACTGGAGCGTCGTAGAGGCCCAGTTTTTTGTATAATCTACACGGTAATCTTTGTATCTTGAGCCGTTTATGTCAACATCCCCTCCGAGAGACTTGGACTCTGTCAGGTTAAATGAAAAATTGATATTCTGCTGCCATGGCAGCAATAGCCCTGTGCTTACTGCAAAGCTATTTTCGTAATTAGTAGGTATGCGCGGATCACGCTCGATATTATTACGGTTTACCCTTCCGGAAAGGCCGCCGTACCAGTTGGGCGAAAACCTGGCGCTGGATGAGAAGTCGATCTGCTCGAAGTCCTGGTAATTCGACGGTATGCCTATGGACGCGTACTGCTGCCCGACCTTCTCATAGGCCATATTGAACGAATAGAGCTTCTCGTTCAACAACGTCCCTATCTTCCAGTTGGTGTCTATAAAACGTTTGTTGACATAATTATCCGGGCAGTAATTTGAGAGGGCCTGCGTATAGAACAGATCCCATTTCGGGTAGAGATGGATTGTAGAGTCTAAAAGCATGACAAAATTACGCCTCGGATAGTCGGTCTTACTAGACTTCGACTGGGTCTCCGCGTGGGCCTGATTCCATATAATAGCGCCGCTTATATTGAAGAGATCGCGCAAGGAAGTATATTCCTGGCGCAGGTAGTATATGTTGCCGTAATACCTCACCGCGCCCACAGCGGCGGGGCCCGAGACTGTGTTGTCGGTCTCGCCGACGATAAATGTCGTCTTGTGCGGGCTATAGATCAAAGTCGCCTCTCCTCCGAAATACGGCTGTGTCTGGGATCTTAGCTGCGGCAGGGCAAGGTAATTATCGAGGACTTTCAGCTGGATATCTTTTCTGTAGAGGCTGGCGAATTCGCCGTCTTCTTTAAAGCGCTGTTTCCCAACGCTCCTTACATCATCCATCCTCAGGTGGCCTTCGGCGTTAAAGTCATAAATCCTGCCGCTTAAGTACCAGTCCGCCTGCCTGGTCCTGTCGTGGGCAAATTTATCCTCCAGATAGCTAAGCGTAGTATCAACTTTCAGATCTACATCCCTCTGATATTCGGGCGGCAATAGCTCCTCTATTATGTCCGGAGGGGGCAGGGGTTTAACCTCTATAGCGGCTTTAAGTTCCTCTTTTGACGGGGGCGGTTTCGGAAGGCTGAAGGTGGAAAATTCTTCGGCCATGGCCTTGATAAAATCCACGGTGTTTGTCGATTTATCGTAATTATATGAACAATCTACGACCTGCGCTATCGCGGGAAGAGACATGAAAAAACCGCCTGCGTAAGCCCTCGGCGCCTCTCCCAGGACAAGGAATGATATTTTATTGACGGTTCCGTCAAGAACGCCCACCTTAAATTCGATCGGCGTTCCGTCATCTATGATTACGGTAAAGGCGTCCTCGCCCTGCTTTATAAACGTAAGATCGATCCTTTTGATAAACTCGTCCACCGGCACCCATATCTCATCCGCTTTTTTAAAGACGCCCTTTTCCAGCTTTACGGTATCGCCGCCCGGCAGTGTAAATTTTATATCTTTGTCGGCCACATATCCGGCGAAATCATATCCGGCGCTTTCCTGCTTCTGCGCCGATACCCAGCCTTCGCCTCCTACGGCTGATTCGGCGTAAGAGCCGGACGCTAACATCGACGTTATTATAAAAACGGCGGCAAATAAATTGTGCAAGCGGACGCCGGTGATTCTATCCATTCCGGTTACTATCCCCCTCACCCTTGCCCTCTCCCCGTTGGGGAGAGGGAATTTTGAGTTTATAAAAAAAGGGATATTTTCTATCCCTTTTTTAAAGTATTATATATTCAATTTTTTGCGCTTCTTCGTTTTATGCTCCAGGCTATTCTATCTTAAACTTGGACTGGCCGCCCAACAGCGCCTCGCCGCCGTAATCGAGGACTAACTGCGCGTAATACTCGCCCTTCGCGAGTTTCGCCGAGTCCTTGTAATAAACGGTAAACTTTCTGCTGGTCTTGGGGAGCACTCCGGATTTCTCTTTATTCACGTCGATCGCCGTAATTTCTTTTTTGGCGCCGTCGATTATCTTTATCGTTCCGAAAGGCCGGACAAGGATATTGCTGTCATTGTACACAGTCCATGATATGCCAAAACCCTTCTCTTTATCCTCACCCGTAGTCATTCCGGTAATCTTCGCCTTGACGACCTTAGTCCCTTCCACAGTCACTAAAAGTATCGCCCCAAGCCGGACATTTACCGTCGCGCCGACCTCTTTCGCCTGCGATGGCGGCGCGATCGTCTCAAAAAATATCACGCCGTAACGGCCGCCTTTGGCGTCTTTGGGCACCGATATAATATACCTGACGGCTTCCTGTTTTCCCGGCGGTATATCAAATTCGGTAGGCCCTATTTTTATCCAGCCGCCCAGCGACCACGGAGTGGATCCAAGCGCCAGAAAGTCATTAGAGCCGTCGGGCAGGTATACGAGATCCTGAATATACGCCTTTATGCGGGCTGAGCCTGTTTCATCATAATTTAAAACCGTGATGACGCCTGTCTTCTCTTCCCCCGGTTTTACGCTTATCTCGGCCCGGGCAGGGTCTATGTTCATCTTCATGGCCCACGCCGCGGCTGAGAATACGCTGACTATAGCTAACATCGCGAGACAGGATTTAAGTATTTTCACCAAAACCTCCTTATCATTAAAATAACCAGATACCAGATTCAAGCTAATAACTTATTCTGGTTTCTGTACTCTGGTTTCTGGTTTCTTTCTATATTTACAATAATTCCGTCATGGTCCATCTTACGGACCCGAAATAATTACCGGCTATCTGCCTTTTAGACAATTTAAGGATATAACGAAACCTGATCTTAACTTCCACGCCTGTATTATCCTCTGGATCGCTCGTATATATCAGACTTTTAAAATTTGTAAAAGGATTCGGGACGTTCTTATTATTATACACGATCCCCTTGCCGTTAATGACATCGACCACCATCCATTGAAAGTCTTCATTAGGTATCGTGTTCATTCCTGAAGTGAACGGGCGTATCATGTTCGCCTTAAGATACCACGGCTGGTTATTGGTGGAGGTGCAGGTTATCTCGTTGTGGTATACGCCCTGGTCTGATATCACCACCGTCTGGCCCGACTCCATAGTCCTGAAATCCACCAGATCCCTGTCGAGAGTCATGGTGATAACGGCAAACGCCGCCTGGGCCGGCAAAATAACCGCGCTCAAAACAATAATCGCTATCATGACCTTTGTCATCTTCTCAATCCTTCGCTAATAACCGTAGCCCCTGCAAGCGCCTTAACATTTTCGTCGTTCGTATTCAAGATTTACGAACGACGAACGACGAAACTTACTATAGCGCGGCTCTACGGCGCCTCTGTCATGGTATACAGGACCTTCAGGCCGTAATTTCCGCCTAACGAGTTCTTGGGCAAGTCGAGTTTATATTTGAGCCTTATCGTCGCCTCTTCGCCGGCCATGTCGTTCGGTCCGCTCTCATAGGCCTCAGCCGGGCTTTCCGTAAACGAATGCCATCCTCGTTCCGTTACCCCGTCTCCCGTGGAGCTTGTTATCATCCACTTAAAACAATCTATAGCGACATTGCCCCCCCGAGGCGCCACTATGTCGCCTATAACGGACAGCCGAAGATACCACTTAGCGCCTTTATTGGAAACGCATTTTATTTCATTATAATTTTTTTCCGGGTATAATTCAACGCTCTTGCCGGGGCCGACGTATCCGAAATTTATGTTGGCATTATCTAATGAGAGCTTAAAGGTGGGTTTTACCACTACCGAGGCATACATTTCTCTGTATAGCTCTTCAGAATGGACATACTCAAGCGGTTTGAAAGTCAAAAAAAAGGCGCATATTAATAAAGCGGCAAGTATTTTTTTCATATGATTATATTACTATATTATAAAAAATATACCATAAAATCAGGTATAAGTCAAATAAATGTCCTTGAATTTAGATTTTTATGGGACGGTCGTCATTGTATAAACAACTGCCGCTGAATAGGCCTGCCCGGCGCTTAATCCGGTCGGAACGAGAGAAAAGTTAAAAGTGATGAGCGTCCCGAAAGGCAGGTTGGAACTATCTGAGAATCCTGAGACATATATTGTAGTTGGGATATTCGAGAAAGCATACCATTGCGGCGATCTGGCCAGGGCGCCATCAGCCCGGCCGCCGGTATTTCTGTTATAAGGCTGGTCTATATAATATCTCATCTTTTCCGGTTCTAGCGGCGGATTGGGGATAACGTGCAGCTTAAAGTACCAGGAGGTGCCCAGATTAGACTTACATATCACGGCGGTATCGGATTTCCCGTCATTTTCATTTCTTCCGTCAGCATAGACCATGGACTTGTTCGGATCGACGTTAGTAAAAGGAACCGCGTCGCGGTATATGACATTATTGTCTGTGTAGAACTCCATCGAGAATACGTTCTGTATGGCGATGGAAACACCGCTCGTCTTAGAGCTCTCCGCGCCGAAGGCCTGCGAGCTTATCAGAAAAAACGCGGCTATTAAAACGCATACGGTTCTGCTAAACATGCTTATTTCGAGGCCTCCATTAAAAGCGGTTGTTTGTCTATCAGGCAGTGTCGCAATAGTAAAAACGCGCGTCATCGCGAACCCTGAAGGGGTGAAGCAATCCCGTTTAGATTGCTTCGCTCATTTCATTCGCTCGCAATGACGAAAAGTGGCATTGCGACACAACCTCCATGCGAATTGATTATTATACCACGAAAAAATCGCTTTTGTTAAAAATTTTTTTATCCCCTGGCAGGGAGCTTTCCCGCTGCAATTTTCAGTGGTTGGAATTTCGGTTTTGTGAAATTCCATACAATAAATATACTACAGGGTCATCCATTATAACGATGGATAGATTTCCATCGCCATAACAGATAAACCCTCATATATTAAACCGCGCAGAAGAGCGGTGTATCTTATAATCCGCCCGCTATCGTATACGTTATGGTTCCGCCGTAAGTCGTACCGGTCGCGAGGCCTTGCGGATTTAACCCATAGCTTACACCGACGAACGTCCCGTTCGGC
>JAUYDB010000145.1 GCA_030691985.1 Candidatus Omnitrophota bacterium
TCGGAGCGGCGATCCATGCCGTTGTCTACGACAGTTCCAAAACGGTACCGGCGATAAAGAAGGCCTTGCGGACAGAGAAAGCGGGCGATTCCACCGTTAATAAAATCGTTCCTTCATTAGAGGATGTATTCGTTTCCCAGATCGAGAATTATGACAGGGAGCATAAACCTGAATGATTCCGTAACTTGAAAAGATGCCGGGGGAAAGAAAGAAGGCGCGAGGATGAATTTTAAAAGGGTAAGGGCTGTGGCTAACAAAGAATTTATCCAGATCAGGCGCGACCCGCGTTCTCTGGCCCTGGCCCTGGCGATACCGATATTCCTGCTGTTGATTTTCGGATACGGGCTTTCCTTAGATATAGACCATGTGCGCACCATAGTTTGGAATCAGGACGCGTCGTCGCCCCTAACCCGTAATTTTCTGCTCAATTTTAAAAATTCCAGGTATTTTAAGATCATCGCTTATACGGACAACTACCGGGATATTGAACGCATGATTAATACCGGCGAAGCGCTGATGGCGATCATCATCCCTAAAGACTTCTCGCATTATATCGACTCCGGCAAGACAGCGCCGCTGCAGTTATTGATGGATGGAAGCGACGCCAATACCGCTACAATAGCCAGGGGATATGCGCGCTCGGTGGTTTCCAAATACAATGTGGATCTTTTAAACAATTCATTTGCCAATTTGGGGCTTAAGCCCCCTAAATCGGTGGATGGGCGCTCAAGGATCTGGTTTAACATGGGGCTCACCAGCACATGGTTTATCATCCCCGGCGTTATCGCGATGATTATTATGATCATCGCGGCGCTTTTAACTTCCCTGACAATAGCCCGCGAATGGGAAAGAGGCACGATGGAGCAGCTTATCTCCACTCCGGTAAAAGTTCCGGAACTCATTATCGGCAAATTTCTGCCTTATTTTGCCATCGGATTCTTCGACCTTATGGTAGGGGTGCTTATGGCCAGGTTTTTATTCGATGTGCCTTTCAGGGGCAGCTATCTTTTGCTTCTGGCCTTAAGCGCGCTCTTTTTAACCGGAGCTTTGTCGCAGGGCATATTGATCTCTGTAGTCGCCAGGACGCAATTGATGGCAAGCCAACTCGCGAGCCTGACGACGCTTATACCTACCATCCTTCTGTCCGGGTTTATATATCCGATATTTAACATGCCGAAGGCAATACAGTTGGTCACTTATTTCATCCCGGCCCGCTATTACATCGTGATATTAAGAGGCCTGTTCTTAAAAGGCGTCGGAATACATTCCATGTGGGATGAATCTGTATTTCTGCTATTGTTTGCCATGACGATGCTCACCTTAGCGGTAAGAAGATTCAAAAAAAAGGTGGCTTAATGAGTTTCGAGCGCTCGAAGGCCATATTGATAAAGGAGTTTAAGCAGATCTTCCGCGACCCAAGGATGAAGACGGTTATCTTTATCACCCCCCTTATCCAGATAATACTGTTCGGCTACGCCGCCAATAAAGACATCAACTATATCCCCACCGCTATTTATGACAAGGACAATACCCTGGAAAGCCGCGAGCTTTTGCGAAGGTTTACCTACTCCAAATATTTTGTGCCCGAACATTATATATCCAGCGATAAAGAACAGAACATGGTTCTTGATAAAGGGCTGGCCAACATCGTCATACACATCGACCGTGGTTTTGGACGCAATGTCGAAGCCGGCAAGGATGCGCAATTCCAGATGGCCTTTGACGGCACAGACTCAAATACGGCCATGATCGTTATGGGTTACGCGAATACGATCGTGGGCGATTACGCATATGATGTTATGAAAAATGCGGTTCAAGCGAGCGCCCCCGGTTTTCCCTCAATAGACGCGCCCAAGGTGGAATTAAGGGACCGCGCCTGGTTTAACGGAAATCTTGTATCAAGGAACTATTATCTGCCGGGGGTGATCGCCACCATTGTAACCATGATGTCGCTTCTCTTGACCGCCATGGCCATAGTAAAAGAGAAGGAGATCGGGACCATGGAGCAGTTGATCGTCAGCCCTTTGAAGCCGATCGAGCTTATCGTGGGCAAGCTCCTTCCGTTTGCCGTCATCGCGCTTATCCAGATTACCCTTATCACCATATTGGGGGTGTCGTGGTTTCATATCCCTTTGAGAGGCAATCTGTTTTTATTATTATTTTCCACCTGCATATATTTATTTACGACCTTGGGAATAGGGCTGTTCATTTCAACAATATCCTCAACCCAGCAGGAGGCGATGATGTCGGTTTTTCTTTTCTACATGCCGACCGTCCTCCTTTCCGGATTCGCCTATCCGATAGCCAATATGCCTAAAATTATCCAGTGGTTTACCTTTTTAAACCCTCTGCGGTATTTTCTGGTGGTTATAAGGGGCATATTTTTGAAAGGAGTGGGGATAGAGATTCTCTGGACGCAGCTGGCGCCGCTCGTATTCATGGGTTTATCAGTAATCACCTTAAGCGCCCTCAGGTTCCGTAAGAGTTTAGGATAAGAAGCGGATTTAAGAGAGCCCATAAACTATTATGTATTTGATAATCTTTCTGATCGTTTTTCCTGTCTTCATAGCCATCGTTTTATTATCTGTGAAAAACGACAGAATCAAGTCCTGTATCATTCAGGCCGCGGCGCTTTTGATCTCTTTGGGCGCGGTGATGCTTTTTGTCTTGAGTTATCACCACGATATACAATATTATACAATCCGCACCAGCATACCGGACAAGGCGATGTTTGTGTTTGAGCTCCTGCTTGCCGCGTATATGTTCTATCTGGGCCTGCGTTTTAAAAAATATCGAGTATCTATTCTGATTTCGGCGCAGGCCCTCATTATGATATTCTTGAGATCGTCCGTTCTCAAGAGAGCGTCTTTAATCGACAGCCTTTTTATCGATAAGCTGACCATAATCATGTCTCTCATTATCGGGTTAGTCGGAAGCCTTATCGCGGTTTATTCGATAGCCTATATGAGGGACTATCACGCCCTTTACAAAGGGCTTAAGGATAACCGAAGATTCTATTTTTTTGTTATTTTTATATTTCTTTCCGCGATGTTCGGGCTCGTTTTATCCAATAGCCTTTTGTGGATCTATTTTTTCTGGGAAATCACCACCTTGAGCTCTTTCTTTCTGATAGGGTACAGCAATATAAATGCCCGGGAGGCAAGGCGAAACGCCTTTCGCGCGCTGGAAGTCAACCTTTTAGGCGGCCTTGCGTTTGCCCTCGCCATATTTTACTTTTATTCCCGCGCCGGAACCATAGAGATGGACGATCTCTTCACCATGAAAAAGGCCGCGATGATGTTGCCCGTGGCCTTGATATGTTTTGCGGGCTTGATCAAGTCCGCGCAGCTTCCGTTTTCTTCGTGGTTACTGGGCGCTATGGCGGCGCCCACGCCGGTTTCAGCGCTTTTACATTCCAGCACAATGGTTAAGGCCGGCGTCTATATCATCCTGAGATTTGTCCTGATGCTGCAAAGTTCACAGCTGGGCTTCTTTATCTCTTTAATCGGCGGCTTCACTTTTTTAACCGCTTCCTTTATCGCCATCCCGCAAAGCGACTCCAAGAAGGTCCTGGCGTACTCCACTATCGCCAATCTTGGCCTGATAGCGCTTTGCGCCGGGATAGGCACATGCGAGGCAGTGTGGGCGGCGGCGCTTTTGATTATATTCCACGCGATAACTAAGAGCCTGTTATTTCTGTGCGTGGGCGTCATTCAGGATAAGTTGAATAGCCGTGATATTGAGGACATGTCCGGCCTCATCGTCACCATGCCCAAAATTTCCATTATGGTGCAGGTGGGAATAGCCGGGATGTTTCTGGCGCCTTTTGGCATGCTGATCAGCAAATGGGCGGTGCTCAGGGTCATGGTGGATTACAATCCTGTGTTCAGCATATTTATTGTGTTCGGCTCAGCCGCGATGATCTTTTTCTGGGTGAAATGGCTGGGCATGCTTATCGTGGTCAAGGGTGAGCCGCAGAACATGGAAAAGGGCATTGGGTCGGTCATCTGGGGCCCTTTGTTTATCCTGACGGCATTGACCATCGCGTCGGTGGCATTTTTACCCGTCATCTCTAAAGTTTTAATCGAGCCGATTATTCTGGAGATTTACGGTCAAACGGTGGATATAAGCCATAGTAATATTATAATCATGTTTACGATGATGGGCCTGATAATGCTTTTTCCTCTCGCCTTTTTGGGCCATGGCCGATGGGTAAAGGTGGTGGGCCCTTATCTGGGCGGCGCGAATGCCGGCGAGGGAGGGGCATTTTACGCCTCTCTCGGCCAGGTAAAGAATATGGAGATGAAGAGTTATTATCCGGAAAAATATTTTTCTGAAACAGTATTATTCAGGATCGGCGCGGCCATAGCTTTAGTCTTGATTTTAGCGATGTTCGCGGTTGCGGCGCTATGAATAATCTATCTAAGGTATTATTGTATTTAGCGTTAAGCCCTTTAGCCGGAGGCCTGATTTACGGCTTAGACAGGAAGTTTACCGCCCGCCTGCAGGGCCGGGTAGGCCCCCCGATATGGCAGCCTTACCTGGATGTGCTAAAATTGTTCCATAAAGAGACCCTGGTAGTCCGGAAGTCGCAGAATATTTACATTATGTTTTATCTGATTTTCATGATCTTCTCGGCGGTCCTGTTTTTTGCCGGAGAGAACCTGCTCCTGGTCATTTTTGCCCTGACCATAGCGGGGGTGTTTTTTGTCCTGGGCGCCTTTAAGGCAAGCTCTCCTTATAGTTTTACGGGGGCGCAAAGGGAGGTTATCCAGATGATGTCCTCTGAGCCGGCGCTTTTTTTAAGCGCGATTGGCATGTATATGATTACCGGGAGTTTCTATATATCCCGCATCGCATCCTTCGGCGAGCCTCTTGCATTATATCTCCCCGGTCTATTATTCTCTTTTATATATATATTGCCGATAAAATTCAGAAAATCTCCTTTTGACCTCTCCACATCGAGCCACGCCCACCAGGAGCTGGTCAAAGGCCTCACCACCGATTTTTCCGGAAGGGCCCTGGCCATGATCGAGATAGGCCACTGGCTTGAGATTATCCTTATGCTAGGATTTAGCTGGCTATTTTTTGCCGCGAACATATTCCTGGGAGCGGGTGTTTCGCTTTTGATTTATTTTTTTACGGTCCTGGTGGATAATACCTTTGCCCGGCTAAAATGGCAGATGACGCTGGGAAGCTGCTGGTTAGTCACGTTTATACTGGGAGCCGGCAACATAGTCGTCCTGCATCTTATTAAAAGGTGAGAGAATGGGGTTTTTAAAGAGATCGCCCTGGATAATGCACTATGACGGCTCAAGCTGTAACGGCTGCGACATAGAAGTTATCGCGAGCCTCGCTCCGGTATACGACCTGGAGCGGATGGGCATCATTAACGTGGGTAATCCCAAACACGCCGACATCCTGTTAATCACCGGTTCGGTCAACGAACAGAATAAAGGCGTTATAAAGACAATTTACGCCCAGATGCCCGGGTCGAAGGCGGTGGTGGCATTAGGCATCTGCGCCACCTCCGGGGGAATTTTCAGCGAGTGTTACAATGTCGAGGGAGGGGTGGATAAGGTCATCCCTGTGGATGTCTATGTGTCCGGCTGCGCGGTCAGGCCGGAAGCGATCATCGATGGCATAAAACAGGCCCTGGCGATACTCGAAGAAAAAAGGGAAACGACTTGAACGAAAAACAGGAAACGATAAATATTAATTTGGAACAGCTGTTAGAGAAGATACGCGCTCTTCGCGATTCCGGCTATCGCCTGGTGCAGATCGGCTGCACAAAATCGGATGTTTTTGAGATCAATTATTCTTTTGATAAAGATTATCGTTTCATCAATATAAGGGTTACGATAAACTCTCAGGATACGGAATTGCATAGCATGAGCGGTATTTATTGGGGCGCTTTTATTTACGAGAATGAATTGCACGATCTGTTCGGTATAAAGGTAAAGGGCATGGTCATGGATTATGCGGGCAATTTCTACCGCACAAAGGTCAAGTATCCTTTTACCGCCGATACAAACAAAAAAAATGGCTAAACACACTGTTATACCTTTTGGGCCGCAGCATCCGGTTTTACCTGAACCGCTGCATCTGGATTTGGTCCTCGAAGATGAGAAGGTGATAGAGGCGATCCCTTCCATCGGCTTCATCCACAGGGGCCTGGAGAAATTAGTCGAAAAAAAAGATTTTCTCGATTTTGTCTATGTGGCCGAGCGCATCTGCGGGATCTGCAGCTTTATCCACGGCATGACTTACTGCATTGCCATTGAGGAGATCATGGGGATTGAGGTCCCGAAGAGAGCGGATTACCTGCGCGTCTTCTGGTCAGAGCTTTCGAGAATACACAGCCACCTTTTATGGCTGGGCCTGGCGGCGGATAGCTTCGGTTTTGAAAGCCTGTTCATGCATATCTGGAGAATAAGAGATAAGATTCTGGACATCATCGAAGAGACCACCGGAGGAAGGGTGATTTTTGGTTCGGCTAAGGTGGGAGGCGTCAGGAGGGATGTCTCCCGGGAAGGCCTTTCGGCAATAGTGAAGAGATTGCAGGCCCACTCGAAAGATATTAAGGAAGTGAGCCGCGTTATTATTAAAGACAACTCCGTCATGTATCGGCTTAAGGGGGTGGGGATTTTGAAAAAAGAGGATGCGTATAGCTTGGGCGCGGTTGGCCCGACTCTTCGGGCAAGCGGCATCGGCATTGATATGCGCAAGACCGGCTATGCCGCATATAAAGATATTGAGTTTACGCCTGTGGTTGAGGCGGAGGGTGATTGCTACGCCCGTTCTTTGGCGAGAATTCGGGAGATATTTTCTTCGATAGACATCATCCGGCAGGTGGCGGATAAGATTCCCGAAGGGCCGATTGAAACCAGGATATCCGGTTTTCCAAACGGCGAATTTTTTGCCCGCACCGAACAGCCGAGGGGGGAGGTCGTTTATTACGCGAAAGCCGACGGCTCCCCTTTCCTAAAGAGGCTGCGTATCCGCACCCCCACTTTTGCCAATATTCCCGCCCTTTTAAAGTTACTGCAGGGCTGTCAGCTGGCGGACGTGCCTGTTTTGATTTTGAGCATCGACCCCTGTATAAGCTGCGCTGAAAGGTAATTATGCCGTTTTTTGTAATGGCCAAAACAGTCTTAAAAACCATTTTCAGGAAACCGTATACCATTAAGTATCCCTTTGGCGGATTGATCGAACGTCCAAAAGCGAGGGGAAGCATAGCTATTGATATAAAAGAGTGTATTTTCTGCGGCCTCTGCCAGAGGAAGTGCCCGACAAAGGCGCTTACAGTCGTAAAAGACCGGAAAGAATGGGCGATCGACCGCCTGCGTTGCATCACTTGCGCTGCTTGCGTTGAATCCTGCCCTAAGAAATGCCTTGTGATGGAAAGCCGGTATTCCCCGCCTCTGGTGATGCGGCAGGAAGAGGTGTTCAAAGGTGCATGAGTATCATGCCGTAGAATACGCGGTCAAACAGGCGATAGAAAAAGCGATGGCCAATAACGCCTTCCGCATCAGCAGGGTCAATCTGGTCATCGGCGAGCGCCTGGGTTTTGAAGAAAGCTCTATCCGGCTTTATTTTGAAACCATCAGTGAAAATACAATCGCCGCAGGCGCTCAGCTTCACATGAAATGGAAGAAGGCAGCCAATTCTTCCGTCCGCGGCGGCAGGGAATTTTATATAGATAACATAGAAATAGAAAAAGCGGATAACTGTTGAAAATGGGGTCTGACTCAGTAAAATGGGGTCTGACTCAATAAAATGGGGTCTGACCCAACGCGTCTATTA
>JAUYDB010000232.1 GCA_030691985.1 Candidatus Omnitrophota bacterium
GAAATTCCATACAAGAACTTGTTAAATTCTAAAAAACCTTATCTATCGTTATTCCCGCGCACAGCAAAAGGCCAATTACTGAATGCAGCCCTATCGTGGCTGCGTTCGCAGGCAACAGCTCATAAACCTTTTCGTAATTATTTTTTGATACGCTAAACGCCCTGAGCGCTATCGGTGCGCTCAGAAGCGCAAGGAGACAGGAATACGGTAAAAATTTGAACATCACCAGCCCCACGATCATGATATAGACAGCTGCAAGAAGCAGATTATACAGAACGAGCGCCTTCTCCTTACCTAAGATCACGACCAGCGTCCGCTTACCCACTGCCTTATCCCCGAGGTAATCGGGAAATTCATTTATATATAAGACCAGCGCTATCAGTATCCCTATCGGGATAGAGGCCATAAATACCTTAAGGCAGAGCGTCCTGGCGCCTACGTAATACGCGCCCATGACCATGAGCGGCCCAAACCCTATTCCCGTAGCAAGTTCCCCAAAACTTCCATACCCTATCTTGAAAGGCCCGGCGCTGTAAAAAAATCCAAGGAAAACGCCTATGATGCCTAATATAAGTATGATGTTCCTGCCGCATACATAATTCAAATACACCCCTATCGCTGAACCGAGGATAAAAAATACCAAAGCGGCGCAGAGGATCTTTTTGGGCGGGATCCTGCCTTCCTGAATAACCCTGCTCCCTCCGCTAAAGGGCGTCGGCGTGAGGTTGGCCTCATCACAGCCGGCAAGATGATCAAAAAAATCATTTGCCAGATTCGTGCCGGCATGAATGAATATGGCCCCGAAAAGCGTCAATAAAAAAAGCTGCCATACAAAAACCGATGTATCATGCCATGAAAGCAGGTATCCGAAAAGCACGGGAATTACCGTCGCGGTGAAGAAAGGCACGCGCATGGCCTTTAGCCAGGTCTTAAGGTTCATATTTGGAATACTATACTATTTTTACCGGCCTGGCGCAAGCATAAAACTGCTTGCTTTAATCCCATATTCCCGGTATTTCCTTACCGCAGAAGACGCATTTTCCCTTCTTTAAATTATTTTCCAGTATCGCGTAACCATATCTATGTATCAGCATCTTGCCGCAGCCCGGGCAATAGGTGTTTTCGCCCGGATGGCCCGGCATATTGCCGATATATACGTATCTCAGCCCTGCATCCATTGCTATCTTTCTTGCTTTCTCCAATGTCTCTATCGGAGTGGCGGGCAGATTGCCCAACCTGTACTGGGGGGTGAATTTTGAGAAGAAAAGCGGCGTGTCAGGGCCCAGATTATCATATATCCATTTGCACATCCCGGCAATCTCGCGCATATCATCATTTAAACCCGGCACTACCAGATTGACCACCTCTGTCAGGACTCCTAGCTCATGCAATTCCTTCAAAGCGGCCAGGACATATTTCAGGTCTCCGCCGACCACTTTTCTGTAAAACCGCTCATTAAAACCTTTGAGGTCGATCTTGATCACGTCAAAATAAGGCGCAAGCTTTCTTAACGGCTCGCGGTTTATATAACCCGCGCTTACCAGGACATTCCTTAAGCCCTTTTGCCTGGCAAGCTTCGCGATATCCATTACATACTCATAAAACACTACCGGTTCTGAATATGTATAGGCGATAGAATCGCAGTTATTCGCTATCGCCGCATCCACCACTTGCTCGGGAGTCAGAATCTGGCCGGCAGTTTTTGCTTCTTCGGGGTTACGCTGTGATATCTCCCAGTTCTGACAAAAACTGCATCTTAAATTACATCCGACAGTAGCAATAGAAAAGATGCGGCTTCCCGGAAGCATGTGGTATACCGGCTTTTTCTCGATAGGGTCTATATGCGCGCTCACCGGCTGGCCGTAAACAAGGGTCCTAAGCCTCCCGCCGACATTCATCCTCACCCGGCATATGCCGCGGCTGCCTTCCGGAAGAAAACAGCGGAAAGGGCATAAGTCGCACTGGACCCCCAGACAATCCCGCTTCTCCCAATCTGCCTGTTTAATGCGCGCCGGGTCAATGGCGGCAATACTGCTTATTGTTTGCGGCGGCGGATATACCGCGATGATAGAGGCAATAATTATGCAAAAAACGATATTCAGAAATAAAAACCGGTATAACCTTATGCCCTTGATCATCAGTTGGTTTTCCCGGATAAGTCGAGGGGTCGAAGTATCAAAAATATGGCCAGTCCTGCCGCTCCAATAACGGCTGAAAAATTCAACGCCCCTAAAATACCGAAGAGAGGCGCTATAAAATTCGTGGAAAGCGCCGCGCCGAGCGCCGCGCCCCAGAGATCAGCCGCATAAAGGCTGCCCGCCTTTGACATGACATCATCTGAGCGGATAAGAAAACCGGCGATGACAAAAGCGGCGCCGACAATAATTCCGATAAGGGACAAAAGCGCGATGAAGATAAATATATTCTGCGCAGTCGACAGATAAATCAAATACGGTAAAAGATAAGCCGCGCATAAAGATAACGCTATGATAATTAAGGATAATATCACCAGAAAAATAGAATGGGCTTGTCGGGAATTGCCTTTAAACCGGCTGCCTAAAAGCGCGCCTAAAAACAGCCCTGACATGAATGAGGCAAAAAGCATCCCCATCTGCCAATAGACATCCCCTGAAATTATCTGGTAGCCCAATAAAAGCATCAGCTCCGCTGATATGCTGATAAATCCGAGGACAAATATAAGAATGTGCTCTCTTCTCCCGGTAAAAAACAGCAGCGATCGTCTTTTCTTGAAGATGCCGAGCGCGATAGCGGTAAAAAGGACGGCCAGGGCAAGACATCCTAAGGGTGAGGCGAATTTATTCAGCCAGAAGCTGGTAAAATAATAGCAAGTCGTCGGCCTGAAATCCCTGTTGACCTTTACGCCGGATACCGCTTCCAGCAGTTTTTTCAGTTCGGCGCGGCGCCCGGCTTCAAGCTTATATTCGATATAGGAGGGGATAACGTAATTATTCGAGATGCT
>JAUYDB010000250.1 GCA_030691985.1 Candidatus Omnitrophota bacterium
GACCCGATGGGCATCCACACCGGAGACAGCATAGTCGTTGCCCCTGCCCAGACCCTCACGGCCGAGGAATATCTAAAATTTGTAAACCTTTCTAAAAAGATTATAAGAAAGATCGACATAACAGGGGGCGGGGCGAATATACAGTTTGCCCAGAATCCCGACAACGGGCATATTGTTATAATAGAAGTCAACCCGCGTCTTTCAAGAAGCTCGGCGCTCGCGTCAAAGGCAACGGGTTTTCCGATCGCCAGGGTCGCCACAAAGCTCGCCGTGGGCCTGACCCTTCCCGAGGTCCTGAACCAGGTCACCGGAAAAACAACCGCCTTCTTCGAGCCGACAGTTGACTACTGTGTCTTTAAAATATGCCGTTTCACATTCGAAAAATTCCCGGGCACGCCGCGCGTTATAAACACCTCGATGAAAGCGGTGGGCGAGGCCATGTCCATAGGCAGAAATTTCAAGGAGGCCCTGCAGAAGGGGATCAGGTCGACCGAAATAAGAAGATTCGGTTTTGGATCGGACGGCAGAGACATGATAACGGACAACATGCTGAAAGCTCCGGCGCCGGAACTCGTAGACGAGATAAAGGAAAAGATAAGGATTCCAAACGACGAGAGGTTGTTTTACATAAGATACGGAATAAAGATCGGCCTTACTACCGATGAGATATATGAGCTGTCGAAAATTGACAGGTGGTTTATCGATAACCTTAAAGAGATCGTAGAGGTAGAGGAAGAAATAAAAAAATACAGGAACGAGAAACATGACGAAGAGATAAGGGTGGGCTATGAGCTCCTTCTGAAAGCTAAGAGGTTTGGTTTTTCGGATGCTCAGATCGCCTTCCTTTTAAATTCAACGGAGAAAAATGTGAGAGAGATGAGAAAAAAGAATAATGTGAAGACGGCATATAAGCTTGTTGATACCTGCGCGGGAGAATTTAAAGCCCAAAGGCCGTATTATTATTCGACTTATGAATCTAAAGATGAGAGCGAACCCTCCAAAAATAAAAAGGTGCTGATCCTGGGCGGCGGGCCCAACAGGATAGGGCAGGGCATAGAATTCGATTATTGCTGCTGCCACGCTTCCTACGCCTTAAAAGAAGAGGGCATCGAAAGCATCATGATAAACTGTAATCCTGAGACGGTTTCAACTGACTATGACACCTCAGATAAGCTATATTTCGAACCCCTGACGGTAGAGGATGTTCTGAACATCGTAGATATAGAAAAACCTACAGGCGTGATAGTTCAGTTCGGCGGGCAGACCCCGCTTAACATATCCGGAGCGCTGGCAAAGGCCGGACTGAATATCCTCGGGACGAGTCCGGATTCCATAGACATAGCTGAGGACCGGAAAAGATTCCAGCAGATGCTAAAAAGACTTAAACTCGTCCAGCCGGATAATGGAACCGCGATATCGTTTGAAGAGGCCAAAGAAGTCGTCCAGAGAATAGGATATCCAATCGTAGTCAGGCCATCCTATGTCCTGGGAGGCAGGGCAATGGAAATAGTTTATGATGAAAACGGACTGCGCGGCTATATGGAAAAGGCCAAGGAGGCATCGCCGGAGAAACCGATACTTATCGACAGATTCCTTGAGGATGCCATCGAGGTCGACGTGGACGCCATAGCGGACGGCAAGGTTTGTGTAATAGGCGGAATAATGGAGCATATTGAGGAGGCGGGCATACATTCGGGAGACAGCGCTATGGTCCTTCCTCCGCACACGCTCGGAAAGGACATAATAGAAGCCATCAGAAAGAATACCTATGCCATGGCAAAAGAACTCGGCGTAAAGGGCCTTATGAATGTTCAATACGCCGTCAAGAATAACATCGTATATGTCCTCGAGGTAAACCCCAGAGCGTCAAGGACCATCCCTTTTGTAAGTAAGGCCATCGGCGTCCCTCTGGCGAAACTTGCCACAAAGATCATGCTCGGGAAGACTCTGAAAGAACTTGGGTTCACCAAGGAGAAGACCGTGAATTGCGTTGCTGTAAAAGAATCCGTATTCCCTTTTACGCGTTTTCCGGGCGTTGATGCCGTGCTGGGGCCCGAGATGAAATCGACCGGCGAGGTTATGGGAATAGACTCGACGTTCGGCGCCGCTTACATGAAGAGCCAGATCGCGGCGGGGCAGAACCTTCCGACTAAAGGCAGCGTATTCATAAGCGTCAAAAACCAGGATAAGCGCAATATCGTATTCATCGCTAAAAAACTTGCCGATTTAGGATTCAAGATTATGGCTACGCCCGGAACCGCGGATGCCTTGAAGAGCAGCGATATCGACGTCAAAGTTCTGCCAAAACTTCACGAGGGAAGGCCGAATATCATAGACCTTATAAAAGACGGCAAAGTGGCGCTTATAATAAACACGCCTACAGGAAGGACAACTAAAGGGGACGATTCAAAAATAAGGTCCGGAGCAATCCTTTACAATGTGCCGCTTATTACAACCATTTCCGGCGCGCAGGCTTCTGTAAACTGCATCGAGAATCTTATAAAGAAACCCAATATATCCATAAAATCCATCCAGGAGTACCACAGGAAGGGCAAGAAATAAGCTAAAGTTATGAAAGAATATTGCGGTGTTGTCGGCATCTACGGGCACAAAGACGCGAGCCAATTAGCATATCTTGCGCTCTACGCCCTGCAGCATCGCGGCGAAGAGTCTGCCGGCATAGTCAGCTTCGATAGAAAAAAGGTATACCAGCACAAGGGGATGGGGCTCGTAGGCGATGTCTTCAAGACGGACTCCATCAAAAAATTGAAGGGAGGCCTTGCGATAGGACATGTCAGATATTCTACAACAGGTTCAAGCACCGTAAAAAACGTCCAACCGCTACTCGTCAACCATAAAAAAGGATTCATAGCGGTCGCCCATAACGGAAACCTGACCAATTCCGTAGAACTGCGCAATGAACTCGAGGACGCCGGTTCTATTCTGCAAACCACAATGGATTCGGAGCTTATAGTGCACCTTCTGGTCAAGGACCACCTCAATAATTATGCCGGAAAGATTATTCCGATACTCTCGCGCCTTGAAGGCGCCTATTCATTCGTCCTTATGATAAATGACGCTATTTACGCCATACGGGATCCCCGCGGTTTCAGGCCGCTCTGCATTGGGAAGCTTGACGGGGCTTATATCGTGGCGAGCGAGACCTGCGCCCTGGATATGATCCAGGCGCAGTATATAAGAGATGTTGAGCCCGGCGAGGTCATTATAATAGATAAGTTCGGCATAAGGTCCTCAAGACAGCCTGAAGCGAGAAGGCATGCCTTCTGCGTATTTGAAAACATATATTTCGCTAGGCCTGACAGCAATATATTCACTAAAAGCGTGTATCTTACGAGGAAGAATCTCGGAAGGGCGCTCGCTAAAGAACACCCCGCCGACGCGGATATAGTCATGCCCATACCGGATTCGGGGACATACGCGGCGCTCGGCTATGCCGAAGAGTCAAAAATACCGCTCGAGATGGCATTCGTAAGAAACCATTACATCGGCAGGACGTTCATCCAGCCAAGCCAGCTTATCAGGGATTTCAAGGTAAGGGTCAAGCTTAATCCCGTGCGTGACGTGCTGAAAGACAAACGGGTCGTTATAGTCGAAGACTCGATTGTCAGGGGCACCACGTCGAAGGGCAGGGTAAGAGCATTGCGGCAGGCAGGCGCAAAAGAGATCCATATGCGGGTAAGCTGCCCTCCGTTGATATCGCCATGTTTTTACGGCATCGATTTCCCTACGAAAAAAGAGCTCATCGCAACCAAATATTCAATAGAGGAGATACGGGAATTCATAGGCGTAGATAGCCTAAAATATATAAGCCTCGACGGCATGTTGAGTTCCATGATGCTTCCGAAAGAGGAATTCTGCGCTGCCTGTTTCACCGGAAACTACCCTACTAAAATATGTAAGCCGCCGTCAAAGAAAGCCCTTGAAAAAACCCGCTGTCAGGGTGTTGCGAAAAAATAGAGCTAAAAATGTCTAAAGAGACTATCCTCATCATAGACTTTGGTTCCCAATATAATCAGCTTATCGCGCGAAAAGTAAGAGAGCTGAATGTCTTCTGCGAGATAGTTCCTCCTGCCATATCGCCCGATTCTATCGACATAAATAAGGTGAAAGGGATAATACTCTCCGGCGGCCCGGCAAGCGTTTATGAAAATAACGCGCCTGTCTGCGACAGGAGGATATTTGCCTTGGGCATACCGGTCCTAGGCATATGCTATGGGATGCAGCTTATGGCAAAGACGCTGGGCGGTGAAGTAGACAGGTCGCGATTCAGGGAATACGGAAGGGCCGCGCTTAATGTGTTAAACCATAGCCTGTTATTCCAGGATGTGCCGAAAACGAGCGTATCCTGGATGAGCCATGGCGATAAAGTAAAGAAGATGCCAAGAGGCTTTTCGCGTATCGCATCGTCAAAAAATACATCCATCGCGTCATTCGCAAATTTTGAGAAACGGCTATTCGGCGTGCAGTTTCACCCGGAAGTCGCGCACACCCGGCATGGCAAGCTCATTCTAAAAAATTTCGTTAAAGGCGTCTGCGGCGCAAGCGGAGACTGGTCTATGAAATCCTTCATCACGGAAACGGTTTCCGAGATAAGGAAGGCCGCGAGTAAAGATAAAGTGATCCTCGGCCTTTCCGGCGGCGTAGATTCATCTGTCGCGGCCGTGCTTATCAATAAGGCAATAGGCCGCAGGCTTGTGTGTGTATTCGTTGATAACGGCCTCTTGCGTAAAAACGAGGGTGCCCTTGTCAAAAAAATATTTCAGGAACATTTTAAGATAAATTTAAGATGCGTTGACGCGTCCGAAGAATTTCTAACGGCCCTTAAACACATCCAGGACCCGGAGAAAAAGAGAAAGATCATAGGAAAGGCTTTTATAAAGGTGTTTGAGCGCGAGGCGAAAAGGATTGGAAACGTCAAGTTTCTCGCTCAAGGCACGTTGTATCCGGACCTGATCGAATCCCGCTCGGCCTTCGGAGGCCCCAGCGCGACCATAAAGACCCATCACAATGTCGGCGGGCTGCCGAAGAATATGCGCTTTAGGCTTATAGAACCTTTAAAATATCTGTTCAAAGACGAGGTGAGAAGAGTCGGTAAAGAACTCGGGATGCCCCAGGAGATCCTGGGACGACACCCTTTCCCGGGGCCAGGGCTTGCCGTAAGGATAATAGGAGATGTCACAAGGCAAAGATGTGACGTATTAAGGGAAGTTGATGAAAGGTTCATCTCGACATTGCGCAAGGAAGGTCTTTACGACAGGATATGGCAGGCATTCGCGGTCCTGCTTCCCGTAAAGTCTGTCGGAGTAATGGGCGACGAAAGGACATACGAAAACGTAGTGGCTATAAGGGCTGTTACAAGCCTTGACGGCATGACGGCCGACTGGGCAAAAATACCTTACGACATACTGGGTAAAATTTCGAACAGGATAATAAACGAGGTCAAGGGCATAAATAGAGTCGTTTACGATATAAGTTCGAAGCCGCCTTCAACGATAGAGTGGGAGTGAGGCAAGTGAGGCGATCGAGAAATTAGAGGGTGGTTTATCAATGATACATAGAATAGAGATAAGAGAGAAGGCGGGCTTCTACGACGCGGCGGGGGAGAGCGTAAAAAGGGATATTCGGGATCTCGGATTCAAGGCCAAAGAGGTTAGGGCTATCCAGATATATCTCATCGAGGGGGCGCTGAACAAGGCCGAGATCCTGCGGATTTGCGAAAATCTACTAAGCGATCCTGTTACTCAAACCTACAGTTATAACGGGAATCCGCGAGTAAAAGGAAATGGATACAAAATAGTCGAGGTCGAATACAATGCCGGCGTGATGGATCCGGTAGAAGAGAGCGTGAAGAAAGCCATAGGCGACCTTGGGATTGAGGGAGTCCGCACAGTAAAGACCGCAAAGAAATATTTCATCAAGGGCGCCCTGTCTTATGCGGAAATCCATTCTATCGCTGAGAAGGTCCTGTATAACAAGGTCATTCAGCACCTTGTGAAAGGCAGCCCCGGCATAGCCCCCGAGGGATCTGCGTATAAATTCGAAATAACACATGTCGGCATATCAAACGCTCCCGACGGCCGATTGAAAAAGATATCCCGACAAGGCCAGCTATTTTTAAATCTCGGGGAGATGAAGGCCATAAAAAAATACTTTAAAAAATTGGACAGAAATCCCACGGACTGTGAGCTCGAAACGCTTGCCCAGACATGGTCAGAACACTGCAAACATAAGACCTTCAGGGGAAGAATAACCTACAGCGGACAGGGAACGATCAACGGCAAAAAAATAACAAAAAATATAAATAACTTATTAAAGTCGACGATAATGAAGGTTACGGCAGACCTGAAGAAACCATGGTGCGTTTCCGTGTTCAAGGATAATTCAGGCATCATACGATTCGACGAGAAATACAATGTATGCTTTAAAGTTGAGACACATAACCATCCGTCGGCGCTCGAGCCATATGGCGGAGCGGGCACAGGCATAGGAGGCGTGATACGCGACCCTCTCGGGACAGGCCTCGGCGCAAAGCCGATAATAAACACCGACGTATTCTGCTTCGGCCCGCCGGATTACCCTTACAGTAAACTACCCAAAGGAACGCTTCATCCAAAGAGGGTCATGAAGGGGGTCGTTGCCGGTGTGCGGGACTATGGAAACAGAATGGGCATTCCCACCTCAAACGGCGCGGTATTGTTCGACGAAAATTTTGTCGGAAATCCGCTCGTATTCTGCGGAAACGTCGGGATAATGCC
>JAUYDB010000296.1 GCA_030691985.1 Candidatus Omnitrophota bacterium
ACAAAACAAAGCCCGTCAATCACGGCCACTTCCGCGACTGCCTCGGCCATCGGTTCGTTCAGATCGTCATCTTCCATGTTGTGCTTAAGGCTCTCTTCGTTCACGCTCCCGGTATCGTATATCTCTTTCCTGCCCGCAAGGGCCGCGATGCCTATTTCGGGATCGCCATCCATAACCGACAGGATCTTTCCGAGCCAGCCCTCCTCCAGGATAAGGACGTCATTATGTATGACCATCACATAGCCATATCCGGCCGCTTTGATGCCCTGATTTATAGCCCGTATAGGCCCGAGGTTCTGTTCATTTCTTATATAATTTATTTTGGCCTTGTCCCGCAACGAATCAAAATAGGCCTTTACGTTGGGTTTCGAGCCGTTATCTATTATGATAAGCTCAAAAGGCGTATTTAGCGAATTTTTTAATATGGCATCAACTGTCAACTTTGTATATCCCAGTTGATTCCACACCGCCATGATAATGCTTACCCCTTTACTCTCCGACATATAATCCCCATGTATATGTAAGGCCGATGTCTGTTATCTTCACTGGAACGATCCGCCTTGCCAGGCCATCATCGCCATGAAACAGCACTTTTATGTAATTATCCGAATACCCCGCGAGAAGGCGGCTCTCTTTATCCCTCCTCGTCTCGGCCAGGACATCCACAATCTTATTTAAAAATTTGGTTCTGTAAAGATATGAAGCGCTGAGGATAACCGAGTTCAGTTCGTTATACCTTCTTTTAAGGAGCTCATTAGGGGCCCCCGGCCCCATCCCGTAAGCGGCAGTCCCCATCCTCCTGCTGAAAGTAAATATATGCGTCCGTGACGGCAGGATCGCCTTGATAAAATTGACGGTATTTCTGAAATTCGAATCTGACTCTCCCGGAAAACCGATCAGCACATCCGTCGTTATAGCCGCATCTCTTATTCTCTCCCTTACCTTATCTACCATCGCTTTGTATTCGCTTGTCCTGTATGGCCTGTTCATCTTCTTCAAAATCTCATCGTCGCCCGATTGCAGCGGTATATGCAGATGCCTGCACATCCTCTTGTTCCGCGCCATGAAATCTATGAGCTCATCGGTAACATATTTCGGCTCTATCGAGCTCAACCGCACCCTGAATTTACCGTCAATCCCGTCAATGGCTTTCAAAACATCTACCAAAGACGCGCCATTCAGCCCCGACCCCTTCGCGACCGCCTCCGGAAAGAGGTCCATGCCCCATGCCCCAAGACATATTCCGGTCAGCACTATCTCTTGAAATCCCTTAGCAACCAGGGTCTCAACCTCCGTCAAAATCGCGTTTAAGGACTTGGACCTCGAATGTCCCCTGACGAACGGAACCTTGCAATATGAGCAGAAATTGTCGCAGCCGTCCTGTATCTTTACAAATGCCTTGGTGCGGCCCTTGAAGTCGGTAATAGAGAGCATCTCCTCCCCCTGGACAGGGAGTCTGCGGCCTGCCCCGAACCCCGCACCATTCGATGCGGGGCCCAGCCCGAACGAAGTAAGTGGTTCGGGGCCGGGGTCCTGGCTATTGAGGATATCCGCTATGCGCCCCTTTTGCTTATTCAAAACTATATTTGTAACGCCGGGCAGCCCGGACAGCTCTTCGGAATTATTCTCGACATAGCAGCCGGTGACCGCTATCTTCGCAAGGGGGTTTCTCCTGTGGAACAAGCTTATCATGTTGCGGGATTCCTTGTCGGCGCGGTTGGTCACTGTGCACGTATTTACGATATAGATATCGGCTATATCTTTAGAGAGGCACTCAACGAAACCGGCATTCAGCAAAAGCTCCCTCATCGCCTGCGATTCGTATTGATTTACTTTGCAGCCAAGGGTATGGATAAAAAACTTCTTGTAATTATGATTTTGAGAATTCATAGTTTAGAATTGACAAAACCGCGATTGCCGCGGTATCGCTCTTAAGAACGCGAGTGCCCAAACCTATAACCTTAAAACCCGCGCCTTTAGCTGCAACGACCTCATCACCTGTGAAATCGCCTTCCGGGCCGATTGCAATGACTATATTCGTTGTCCGTCGTCCGTTGTCCGTTGTCCGTAAGCCTTTATCACGAACAGCGGATGACGGATTACGGATGACGAACGTAGCTAATGCGTCCCTTATAGGAACCGCCTCGTCGCTCAGAGCTGCTATCAGCTTGAGATCGCGATCTCCGGCGTTTTTTACGGCATTGTGGAATTCCATTACCCTGGTAATTTCCGGTATATCCGCCCTGCCGCATTGTTTCGACGCCTCTTTTGCGATCTTACGCCATCTCTCCACTCGGGCGGCCTTTTTGGCGCTGTCCCAGTCGGGGATGGTCCTCTCTGTAAACACGGGAATTACCGAACGCGCGCCCAACTCCGTAGCCTTTTCGACTATATAATCCATCCTGTCTTTCTTCGGTATCGCCTGGATAAGCGTAATATCGATATCATCTGCCGGTATGGCCTTTCGCTTTTCGGTTATCTCTACGGTTAGAGTTTTGCCTTCTATATCCTTTATGAAACCGAAATATTCATTTCCGGTGCCGTCGAACACAACAACCCTGTCGAGCCTTTTGAGGCGCATAACAGCGAGTATGTGATGCGCTTCGGCGCCGCCCAGGACTATTATATTGCCGTTAACGAACTCTTTAGGCACATAGAAACGGCCCATTTTAACTTTTCTTGTTGTTTGTCTTGCCCGGCTTTTTAGGCGGGAGAGGCCGCGGCTTGATACTTCGACTCCGCTCAGCATCAACCCTGAGCGGAGTCGAAGGGTTGATTAAAAATTCAACGGTCGTTTCTTCGCCCGCATTTATCTTAACGTCCTTTTTGCCCTGGCTTGGCAACGACAGAAGATCTACGTTGTAGGTGCCTGGCGCAACTTCTGCGGGTTTGCCGGACATCCCGTAAGCGACTATCTCGCTGGCGCCCGGCTTTTTCAGCATAATCGTAAGCCGTGATTCCTTATTATTTTCATCCGCCGCCTTTACCAATAACGAACCCGATACGCATCCCAGGTCCACCACCGTCTCCTTGTTCGCATCCACCCTCACGCCCTTCTCGAGATGCTTGGGCAACATCTCGACCGAGATGTCATAAATACCGGGCAAGAGCTCAAGAGGCTTGTTTGTTTTCCAGGCCGCGACAATGATATTAGACTTTGGATATAGGACCAGCATGTTATAATTCGCGGCATTCTTTTTTGAGTTTAACGCCTTCACGTTAACAGCCCCTGTCAGGCACCCGAGGTTTTCAACAGTTTCGACGTCTTTCGGGACGTTTATATTTTTGTAAATCTTAGCCGGGACGGTGCCAATTTCAATATCGTAAGTGCCGGGCATAAGTTCGCGTGTCCTATTAGCCTGAAAAGACGCGACATAAACGCTCGTCCTCGCGTCGGTAGATAAGAACGCTTTCACATTTAAATAGATCGGCGCGTTTTTGGTGCTCAAAACTTTAACGGTCAGGGCGCCCATATCTTTTGAGATCGCCTTTTTGGCCGGCGCAGGCTGAAGCTTACCCTTCTCTATCTTTACTGCCGGGGGCGCCTGTTCTTTAACGCCATTTTTATGGAAGGCGGGTTGAACGAT
>JAUYDB010000048.1 GCA_030691985.1 Candidatus Omnitrophota bacterium
GGGGGGCTGATCCGGTTGCCGGAAAAAGGCCTTGCCATCACCTTTGACGATGGCTATAAGGACAATATAGCGACAGCCGCAGTTATGCTTAAAGAGAGGGGGCTAAAGGCGACATTTTTTGTTACAACATCATATATAGACCAGGCGGTCCGCAAGTTATGGGCTGACGGGCGTCCCCGCGAATTCATGACTTGGGATGATATAGCCAAACTTAGCATGATGGGGTTTGAGATAGGCTCGCACATGGCGCATCATGCGGACCTGACGCCGCTTCCCGAAGACAAAATACTCTCTGAATTCGAAGGCTCAAGAGCAATCATATCTAAGCATATAGGAAAGGCCGTGGAGGCATTCAGTTATCCGTACGGCGGTGTTGACAGGAGAATCACCGAAATTGCCGGGGCCTGTGGATATAAAGCGGGTTGCTCCTCATTTTACGGCTGGAATACCGCCTCCACAGACCCGTATATTTTGAACAGGACAGAAATAGACGGATATGATACAATAAATGATTCAAGGCTTAAATTATATGGTTATTATGATTAAGAAAGTGGCATAGTAATGCATAATCAGGATATCATCTGCATTTCGAGCATAGACTGGGACTTCATCTGGCAGGGGCACCAGGAGATAATGTCGAGCCTGGCGCGTGATGGCAACAGGGTTCTATTCATCGAAAATACCGGCGTGAGGCCGCCTACCTTTAAGGACCTGCCCAGGTTGGGCAGGCGTATATACAACTGGTTCCATAGCGTAAAGGGCATACGCAAGGAGGGGGAGAATCTTTACATATATTCGCCGGTGATACTGCCTTTTCCGTATTCCAGGATAGCGCGGTGGGTCAATAGAAGCATATTGGTCTCGGCGCTCGGGCGATGGGTAAGATCGGTCGGCTTTTCGAATCCTATAATATGGACGTTTCTCCCGACAGGCATTGTCCTGGACATAATAGATAATATTGATCCGAAGATAGTCATCTATTACTGTATAGACAACTTTTCGGCAAGCTCTCCCGCGGCGAAAAAGATAAAGGACACGGAGACAAAGCTTCTTAAGAGAGCGGATTTGGTATTCGTTACGGCTAAGAATTTACGCGACGAATGCGCCAAATACAGCCCGAGCGTCCATATATTCCCATTCGGCGTCAATTTAGATGTTTACAAAAAGGCTTTGAATGGGAAGGCCGAAATGCCGGAGGATCTGGCGCCTATAAAGAGGCCCGTCGTAGGTTACGTGGGCGGCATCCACAAATGGATAGATTTTGAGCTGGTCAGATTTTTGGCCGGGGCCAATCCTGACAAGTCATTCGTTTTCGTGGGGCCATTGCAGGCGGATGTGAGCGTGTTAAAACAGGCTGAAAACATACATTTTCTCGGCCAGAAGAAATACGAAGAGCTCCCATTTTATGTCGCGAATTTCGATGTATGCGTAATACCATACCTTATTACCGAATACACAAAGAATGTCTATCCTACAAAGATCAACGAATATTTATCATTGGGGAAGCCCGTGATTTCCACGGCCATACCCGAGGTCGAGGCATTTAACCGGAGAAATGACAATATAATATTCATAGGAAAGACACCGGAAGATTATTCTTCTCTTATAAATAAAGCTCTCGCTGAAGGCCCGGCGGGAGAGTCCCGCGATAAAAGGCAAGAGGCGGCGGCAGGAGAAAGTTCCTGGAAGGTCAAGATAGCTAAGATGTGCGCTTTGATCGAAGATAAGATCCGTGATAAAGAAAGCGAGAAAGCCCTGAATTGGAAGAATAATTTTTTAAAAGTTTATCAAAAAACGAAGAGAGGGACTTTGGCCGCGATCGCCGCATGCCTGTCATTATATCTTATTTTGTTCCACACGCCTTTTATCTGGTGGATCGCCGCGCCGCTAACCGTGGAGAGCCCCCTCAAAAAGAGCGATTGCATAGTAGTTCTTGCCGGCGGCGTCGGAGAATCCGGTAAGGCCGGACAGGGATATGAAGAGAGGGTAAAATACGCCGCGGAACTTTATAAAAAAGGATTTTCAAATCGCCTTATATTTTCATCCGGGTACACCTACGCCTTCAAGGAGACCAGCGTGATGAAGGCCCTTGCGGTGTCATTGGGAATTCCCGAGGACAGGATAATTCTGGAGGACAGCGCGAAGAATACGCATGAGAATGTCCTCAATACATCGAGGATTATGGATAAGGAACGCTTTCGGTCCGCGATAGTCATAAGCTCCCCGTATAATATGCGCAGGGTGGTTATGGTGTGGAATAAAAATTCCTCGGACAAAAAATTTATCGCCGCGCCGGTAAAGGACAGCTTATTTTTCGGCGATAGAAAGAAGACGAGACTGGAACACGTTCAGGCCATCGTCCATGAATATATAGGAATTATTTATTACAAATCTAAAGGATATATATAAGTAACCTGGTAATTTTGAGTCTGTTGATGAAGTCCAAAATGCGTCATTGCGAGGAGCCGGAGGCGACGAAGCAATCTCAAAAAGGGATTGCTTCGCCCCTTCGGGGCTCGCAATGACGGTTGGGCAACAAACTCATTCTAACCAGGTTAGCTTCAGGCAACCTGACT
>JAUYDB010000054.1 GCA_030691985.1 Candidatus Omnitrophota bacterium
GAAGAGATGAAAAAGCTGTTCGAGACAAAATACGGGTACTTTACCGAAGACGGCAAAGAATACGTAATTACTTCACCAACCACGCCGAGGCCGTGGATAAACGCCATTTCAAACGGAGATTACGGCACCGTAATTTCTCAGACAGGTTCGGGATACAGTTTCAGGGGCAATTCAAATCTCTGCCGGATTAACACATGGCTGCAGGATTTGATCAGAGACGATTACGGGAAATTTATTTACATAAGGGACAATGATTCCGAAAAAATATGGTCAGCCGGCTGGAAGCCCGTGTGCCCTGAATTTACGAGTTATGAAGTGAGGCACGGATTGGGTTACACTGTCATCCGCAATAGTATCAACGGGATAGAAACGGAGATGCTTTTATTTGTCTCTAAAGATGAGCCGGTGGAAATATGGAAGGTAACGCTGAAAAATAAGACAGGTAATTAGAGGAGTTTAAGCTTAGTTACTGATTTTGAACTTTGTCTGGGCGATCCTTCCCCGGTCCACAGGGAATACCATAAAACATTTATCGGGACCGAATATAATAAGAAGCTCGGCGCTTTATTCGCCGACAAAAGGCGCGAGGTAAACAGAAAGATAAGCGACAAAGATCTGCACGAATGGCCATGCAGCATTTTCCATTCATCATCTATAACTCCAAAGAATTGCGAAGGCGACAAGGAAAATTTTCTCGGCAATTACGGCACGATTGTCCTGCCGAAAGCGGTTAAGGAAAATAAGCTTACCGGCACGACAGGCCGCTGGTTTGATCCTATATGTTCTCTGCATGTGGAATTGGACGTCCGGCCGAACTCGGAAGAGACAGTCATATTTACTTTGGGGGAGACGAAGGATAAGGCCGAGGCGGTCCGTCTGATTAAAAAATATAAGAATTTGAGCAATGTGGATAACTCATTGGCCGAAGTAAAGAGGATGTGGGACGGGCTTTTATCCGGCCTCGAAGTGGAAACTCCTGACCCGGCAATGAATCTGATGATTAATACGTGGCTTAAATATCAGGCCATAGCCGGAAGGTTATGGGCGAGATGCGCTTATTACCAGTCAAGCGGCGCTCTTGGTTTTAGGGATCAGTTGCAGGACAGCCAGATATTTTTTTACCTTAAACCTGAGCTCGCGAAAAAGCAGATACTTCTTCACGCCGCCCATCAATACAAAGCGGGCACAGTTTATCACTGGTGGCACACGCTTACGGAATGGGGCTTAGATACAGGTTTTTCGGATGACCTCTTGTGGCTGCCTTACATTACGCTAAATTATCTCGACGAGACAAAAGATTTCGGCATATTGAATGAGAAAGTTAAATATCTTGACGCCAAACCCGAATCGATATATAACCATTGTTTGAGGGCGATTAACAAAGCGCTTTCCAGGTTTTCAAAGAGAGGCCTTCCCCTTATCGGTGAAGGCGACTGGAACGACGGCCTGTCAAGCGTAGGGGTGAACTGGAAGGGCGAAAGCGTATGGCTTGGCCATTTTCTATACGGCGCGCTCGAGAGGTTTGCCGAAATCTCAGGAATGAAGAAGGATTTCAAATCGAGCCGCGTTTTTATCAAACGTAAAGAGGCGCTCAAGAAGGCCATTAATAAATACGCGTGGGACGGAAAATGGTACATAAGGGCGGTGAGCGATAACGGCAAGATTTTGGGAAGTTCAAAATCGGAGGAAGGCAAGATTTATTTTAACGCGCAGAGCTGGGCGGTGATAAATAAAACTGCCGAAGAAAACCGCGGCGAGACTGCGATGAATTACGCCGAGAAATATCTGGACAGGGAGTATGGGCCGCTTCTTTTTTATCCCGCCTATTCCAAGCCCGATTACGAGATAGGATATCTTACGCGTTACGCGGCAGGCATCCGCGAAAACGGGGGTGTTTATTCTCACGCCGCCACGTGGGCTATAATGGCTGAGTGTGTTTTGAAAAGGTGCGAGAAGGCGTACGGCATGTACAGAAAAATGATCCCGCCTGAGAGAGGAATGGACCCTGACTTGTATAAAAGCGAGCCCTATGTTATGCCCGGAAACATCGACGGCCCGGACTCGGCAAATTTCGGCCGCGGCGGATGGACATGGTACACGGGTTCTGCCGCGTGGATGTTCCGCGTGATTGTAGAATGGATTCTCGGCGTGAGGCCGGGTAAAGACGGGCTCATAGTTGATCCGTGCATTCCGGATGGGTGGAATGGATTTAAGATGAGACGTTTGTTCCGCGGAAAGATGTATGAGATTTTAGTGAAGCGGGATGGGCAAGGAAAGATAATTAGTAAGGTCACAAAGATACAAGGGCACAAGGGACGAAGGACGAGGGACGAGGGATGAGGGACGAAGAACGTCCATCGTCCTAGCAAGCGAAGCGAGCGGTCATCCATCACCCTTCGTTCCATTGGCAATTTTGTGACGTTGTGTCTTTGTGTCAGTTAATGTATCGAAAGGAGCTGCAATGAATTATTTCAAAACAACACTACTATTAATTGCGCTTGCGGCGCTTTTAATATGGATCGGCAGCATGGTTGGAGGAATGCAGGGCGCGATGATAGCTTTTATTTTTACCCTGATTCTTAATGTCGGAAGCTTTTGGTTCAGCGATAAAATTGTGCTGGCCATGTACAGGGCGCAGGAGATGCCCGAGAAGGATTTTCCTGAAGTTTATGAAATCGTGAGGGAAATCGCTGGCAACGCAGGAATACCGCAACCAAAAGTTTACCTGATTCCTCAAGATGCGCCGAATGCCTTTGCGACTGGGAGAAGCCCTAAAAATGGAGTTGTGTGCGTCACCAGAGGTATTCTCAACATGTTGAATAGGGGCGAATTAAAAGGTGTTGTTGCCCATGAGATGTCGCATATAAAAAATAGAGACACGCTGATAATGACCGTAACGGCGGTGCTGGCAAGTACCATCATGATGCTGGTGAACATGGCGCGCTGGACCGCAATGTTCGGCGGCAGGGATGACCGTAATAGGAACGGCGGAGGCATCGTAGGGCTTCTTGCTATGTCTATATTAGCGCCGTTGGCGGCAATGCTGATACAGCTTGCTATTTCCCGCTCGCGCGAATACGGAGCTGACGCGGCAGGAGCTAAGGTGGCGGGTTCGGGGAATGGATTGGCCAATGCTCTGCGTAAACTGAATGAAGCATCGCCGCGTTACAGGTTGAATGCTTCTCCGCAGACTGCGCATCTTTTTATAGTGAATCCGCTCAGCGGGAGTTTTATAGCTGGTTTATTCAGCACCCATCCTCCGGTGGAGGAGAGGATTAAGAGGTTGATGAAGGCGTAATATCTTAAGGTTTTTGGTAGTTTCGGGTTTCGAGTTCCGCGTTTCGAGTAACTCGTAACGCGAGACTCGAAACTCGTAACTATCATAAACCGTAAACCGG
>JAUYDB010000058.1 GCA_030691985.1 Candidatus Omnitrophota bacterium
CCGACATAAGGCAGCGTTTTTTGGACGGTGATGTCCAGGCCGGGGGGGACGAGCTGGCCGGCCTTCTCCAGCCGCCGGCCGTCGCCGAAGACCAGGCCCGCCATGATCAAGGCCTGCGCTTTCTGGCAGGTCTCGGCCAAATGGCGTTCGACCAGAACCTTATCCAGCCGTTCTTTTTTCATTTTTTATTAAGGTGTGATCGCCACGTCGCTTCGCTCCTCGCGATGACAATTCCCTATAGGTGTGATTGCCACGCCGCCAGAGCGGCTCGCTTGTGCGCATCGCACCCAAAATATATGTTCATCCTGCAGTACCTCCTTCTTCCTTTTATAATCCTTTTCTTCTAAGGACTGCAGCGCTTTCATATAATCAATGACAATTATTAATTGTTGTATTCGCCAGACTATGCTCCTCGCCATGGCAATTCCCTCTAGGTGTGATTGCCATGTCGCTTCGCTCCTCGCAACGAGCCTCTTGGCGTGGCGATCACACCTTATCCTAAAGGCCGTCATAAAGATCTTCCCACTCGGGATTCAATGAGTCGATCAACGCTATCTTCATTTTTCGTCGGCCCGCCTTTATTTGTTTTTCTCTGGTAATGGCTTCGATGATATCCGAATATTCTTCGTAGTATACGAGTTTATCTATATTATATTTCTTCGTAAATCCATCAACCATTTTTTTCTTATGTTCGTAAACCCTTTTTATCAAATCGTTCGTAACACCGACATAGAGGACCGAACAAATTTGATTCGTTAAAATGTAAACGTAATATTGCCGATCCATGAAAATAACGGTTTGATCGCCACGTCGCTTCGCTCTTCGCGATGACAATTCACTAAAGGTGTGATTGCCACGCCGCCAGAGCGACTCGCAATGACAATTATTAATGCTGTATTCGCCGGACCATGCTCCTCGCGATGACTTACCTTTTTATCACCCCTGACTTCGGATCCGGCAGATGAGATCCTTCGCTTCGCTCAGGATGACCTAAAAGGTGTGATTGCCACGTCATCACGCTCCGCGTGATGGCTCGCAATGACAATTATTAATGCTGTATTCGCCGGACCATGCTCCTCGCCATGGCAATTCCCTATAGGTGTGATTGCCACGTCATCACGCTCTCGCGTGATGGCTCGCAATGACAATTATTTAAATGTCATCGCGAGGAGCGAAGCGACGTGGCGATCACACATTATAGACGTTTTCGTGAACCCGGATTCTCATTCCGCTTTATAGAATTC
>JAUYDB010000078.1 GCA_030691985.1 Candidatus Omnitrophota bacterium
GAAATTATGAGGAAATTCCCTCTCCCCTTTCAGGGGAGAGGGCAAGGGTGAGGGGTAGGCAAAGATCGAATCTCAAAATACAGTTTCCGTCAGGACTTGTTGTCTAATTTGGACATAAGTGGTACACAATTTCTCCAAAAGGTCTACGGTCTGTCTTTTAAAAACCTTTCCATCCGCGACAACGCCTCTTTTAAATTCTCAAAGCTCGAGGCATAGGATATCCTTACATGTCCTTCTCCGGAGGCGCCGAACGCCGTGCCGGGGACTACGGCGACTTTCTGGCTCGCGAGAAGCTTCCCGGCAAACTCCATCGAAGACATGCCGGTCGATCTTATCGAAGGAAACGCGTAGAATGCGCCCTCCGGCATATGGCAGGACAGCCCTATCTCATTGAGACGCGAAACGACAAATTGCCTGCGTCTTCTATATTCGCGCTTCATCTCCTGTATAGCCCTATCTCCGCTCTTCAGCGCTTCCCGCGCCGCCATCTGCGATGTTATGGGGACGCACATCATCGTATACTGGTGAATTTTCGTCATGGCGGCGATTATCTCCCGCGGCCCGCACGCGTAACCAATCCGCCAACCGGTCATGGCATAGGCTTTCGAGAAACCGTTCAAATATACGGTGCGTTCTTTCATGCCCGGCAAGACGGGGAAAGCGGTGTGCCCGAAATCGTATGTCAGCTCGCAGTATATCTCGTCGCTCAACATTATGAGGCCGCGCCTTGCTACAATCTCAGATATCGCGGTCAGCTCTTTTCTCGAGTATGAAGCGCCGGTTGGATTTGTAGGATAATTCAGGATTATCGCCTTTGTGCCGCTGCTGCAGGCTTTATTTATGTCTTTTGGTGAAATCTTAAATCCTTTTTCCGAAGGCGTCTTTATCGGGACGGGCGTCCCTGCGCATAGCGTCACTATAGGCCCGTAAGACACATAACAGGGATCTGTGATTAAAACTTCGGCGCCTTTTTCTACGATAGCCCTGATCGCGAGATCGAATGCCTCGCTGACGCCCACAGTCACCAATATTTCTTCTTCGTGGTCATATTTAAGGCCGTATTTATTTTGTAGATGGCGTGATATATCGCGGCGCAGCTCCGCCATGCCCTTATTGGATGTATAGGAGGTGTATCCCTCTTCCAAAGAGTATATGGCCCTTTCGCGTATATTCCAGGGCGTTACGAAATCCGGCTCGCCCACACCGAGAGATATGACGTCCTTCATCCCCAGCACAAGGTCGAAAAAAGCCCTTATGCCGGATGGCGGAATCTGCTCCACTAATCGTGAAATCTTCATCGTTCGACTCTCCCAACAGAAATTTTTACGGTTCCTGCCCCATCGCTTGAAATTTTTTAAGCCTCAATTCTCTTATGGACGCTAGGCCAGGGCACTTCGCCTAATTTTGCTATCATGAATATTTAAGTTTTATATATTTATTTTGGTTTGTTTTGTTCTTGTCTATACGATGCTATTAATAGTTTTAGGTAGTGCAACCTTAGCAAAATTTATACGGCTCAAGGCCCGTGGCCTTGTGTCCATGCCGCCAGAAGCTTAAAAAATTTCCTCACTTCTCTTCGATGAAATTTTTCATCTTGCCAAGAGTCAGATACCAAAAAGTAGAGCGTTGAATGGCTATATGGCCATGGGGGTTGAGCCGTATAAATTTTGTTTACATTGCACTACCCTAAAACGTTTATGACCGCTGTATCCATAGCTGTAGTAAAACTTAAAATAATAAAACCAAAAGGATGCATTTCTTGAAAACAAAATTAGGCGAAGCCCCCTGGCCATATAGCCAAGAGGGGCTTTAAGGCGGTTAATCTGCCCTATCGGGTTTGAGATGAAAAATTTCCTCGCCTCTACAGCGTTATCGCGGGCCTCTTGCTTCTCTCGGGCTGTTTTAATATATCCTTGTCTTCCTTGTATTTCTTTAAAATAAAGTGAGTGATGGTGCCGCGGACATTTTCCATCGGAGAAAGTTTCTCGGCGACGAAGCTGGAGACGGTGTGGATGTTTTTACCCTCAACCACCACCAGTAGATCATAGGTTCCGGACATCAGATAACAGCTCGTGACCTCCGGAAACTGATAAATGCGCTCCGCTATATGGTCGAAGCCCAGATTCTTCTGCGGCGTAACCTTGACCTCTATCAGCGCCCTGACATCATCGTCCTCTTCCCTGAGGATCTCCTTATTTATCACGGTCTTGTACTTCAATATAACGCCGTCTTTTTCCAATTTCCTGATAGCGCTCTTGACGGCCTTCGGCGTCATGTTTACCATCTTCGCGATTTCTTCGGGTGTAGTCCGCGCGTCTTTCTCGAGTATCTCCAGTATCTCGTTCATGCATTCCTCCCCTGTTTTGAGGTTACACACCAGTAGATTTTAACATAAATTTTTGATAATAGTCTCCCCTCTCCCCCATGGGGAGAAGGGATTTCATGTCAGAAATTAACTTTACAGTACACGACTCACAACTAATCAAAAGGGGCTGCCCCGCTCTTCGAGGGACGCCCCTTTTACCGTGAAACTTATATTTAAAAAGCCCTACTTGGCCGTCCCCTCGTCTGCTCCTCCCGATTGCGCGCTTTCAGCGGATATGTATTTAGATAAAAGCGACCAGGTCTTACGCCCGGCAATCCCGTCCGCCCGGAGGCCATTCATCTTCTGGAATCCCTTTATGGCCTTTATGGTAGCATTCCCTTTAATGCCATCTATGCTGCCTTTGTAAAATCCAGCGTTCTGAAGGCAAACCTGGATATCTCGTATACGATCGCTGGTTCTCCCTGTCCTCGGCTTAATGCTGATGTTTGTTGCCGCAATGCGTTTTTCCGCGATCGATTTAAGCTCATCTATCGCCTGAGTCTGTTCGCTGGCCGCGCGCGCGGCGTCTGCCTGCCTTGCCTCTACGCTATCCAGCTTAGATTCAATAGTCTCAACTTTTGTTTTTATAGTCGATACCTCTTCGGCTATGTTTGGTTTTTTCCTGGCTGTCCCGCAGCCGGATATCGCGAAGATTACGAACAACGCAACAATGCCGCAAATTAAACCTCTATCTCTTACCATTTTCTCCTCCTGTTATTGTTTACAGCAAATTATATGCCGTATCCGGAAAAAAATCAACTGAAATTATTACTTATGCGGCCTTGCGGCTTTTAAAATATTCTCCGCTTCCTTTACGGATGCGCCGTCGTGAACTATTTTGCGGATAGCCTTTATAACGCCAACGGCGTTCCGAGACTGCCAGATATTCCTGCCCATATCGACGCCTTTTGCGCCTTCCTTAATCGCGGTGTGGGCGAGTTTTAAGGCATCGAGCTCTGTATTAAGCTTCGGCCCGCCGGCAATAACCAGCGGAACAGGGCATGACCTGACAACCTTTTCAAACCCTTCGCAGTAGTAGGTCTTCACAACCTGCGCGCCGAGCTCTGAAGCGATCCTGCACGAAAGGCTCAGGTAGCGGGCATCCCTCTTTTCTAATTCTTTTCCTACAGCGGTAACGGCCAAAACAGGCATGCCGCATCTTTGGCCTTCGTTCACGAGCTGGCCGAGCGCCATAAGCGTCTGGTGTTCATGTTCGGTTCCGACATATATCGAAATAGCGACCGCCGACGCGTTAAGGCGCATCGCATCTTCCATAGATGTCTGGATCCCCTCGTTGGAAAGGGCCGGGCCGGCTATGCTGTTCCCGCCGGAGACTCTCAATATTACAGGAACGTCAAGATCGGCGCTGATACAGTTTCGTAATACGCCTCTCGTCAGCATGAGGGCGTCGGTAAATTCAACGAGGTCTTTAATCGTCGTCGCGGGCTCCTCAAGCTTTGACACAGGACCAAGAAAATAACCGTGGTCTATGGCGAGCCAAACCGCCCTCATGGTCTTGGGTTTTATCAGCCGCGTCATCCTGTTCTTCATTCCCCAGTCCATTATTGCCTCCTCATTATAGTATAGTCAAGCTACGAGTTTAGCGGTTAACGTATAGCGTGCAGCGTATAGGAAAAATAAAAACTATACGCTATCCGCTAAACGCTAAACCTGTCGGCTAACTCCACGACGACTCGCGCTATTGACTCATCCCAAGCTTCGCCTTCAGGCTATGCAGCTCAGTCCAGATCTCTTTCGGTATGCGAGCGCCGAATTTCTTATAGAATTCCTCTATATCGCCGGCCTCCTTCCGCCATTCATCGGCATCGACGTCAAAAAGTTTTTCTAAACTCTCTTTCGAGATATTTAATCCGTCAAGCGAAAAGTCTTTCAGATGCGGAACAAGTCCGATCGGCGTCTCTTTTGCTCCGACCCTAGAGTTGACTCTATCTATTATCCATTTCAGGACTCTTATGTTCTCCCCGAATCCCGGCCATAGATATCTTCCTTTCTCGTCTGTCCTGAACCAATTCACGGAGAATACCCTGGGTGGATGAATTAATCTCTTGCCTATTTTAAGCCAATGGCCAAAGTAATCGGCCATATTGTAACCGCAGAAAGGGAGCATGGCCATAGGGTCTCTTCTCATCACGCCTTCCTGATGAGTAGCCGCGGCCGTAGTCTCAGACCCCATCCTTGAACCCAGGAATACATTGTTCTGCCAGTTCATCCCTTCCACAACGAGCGGCTTAACATGCGTGCGTTTACCGCCGAAGATCACCGCCGATATGGGCACTCCTTTAGGATTATCAAATTCCGGAGAGAGGGTAGGGCATTGATATACGGATGCCGTAAAGCGCGAGTTGGGGTGCGCGGCTTTTGCGCCTGAAGACGCATCCCACTTATTGCCCTGCCAGTCGGCCGCATTATCAGGCGCCTGGCCGTCCATCCCCTCCCACCAAGGCTCGTTCGTATCGATATTTAAAGCGGTGTTGGTGAACAACGTCGGATAAAAAATGCCTTTCTTTAACGTCCTCATCATGTTCGGATTCGTCTTCATCGATGTGCCGGGCGCGACTCCGAAGAACCCCGTCTCGGGATTTATCGCCCACAACCTTCCGTCAAGGCCTACATTGAGCCACGCGATATCATCACCTATCGTCCATATCTTATAACCGGGAAGCGCGGATTCAAGCATCGCGAGATTCGTTTTTCCGCAGGCGCTCGGAAGCGCCGCCGTGACATACGTGACATGCCCCGCGGGGTCCTGTATGCCCATGATCACCATGTGCTCGGCAAGCCATCCTTCCTTTAAACCTATCCATGAAGCGATCCGCAGGGCAAAACATTTCTTGCCCAGGAGCGCGTTGCCGCCGTAACCTGAACCGATGCTCCAGACAAAATGCTCGTCAGGAAAATGCATGATAAAGCGCTTGTTGGGATCGAAATCGCCGATAGAGTGCAGGCCCTTCACAAAATCACCGCGCTGGCCTATCTTTCCGACGACATCTTTTGTCATCCGCGTCATTATCCGCATACTTATCGCGACATAAGACACATCGGTTAACTGTATACATGCCTTTGAATAAGGAGAGTCGGGATGCCCCATCATATAAGGAAGGACATACATCGTCCGGCCGCGCATACAGCCGTCGGACAACTTCCGCATCTTCTCTTTTGCCTCTTCCGGATCCATCCAGTTGTTATTCGCCCCCGCGGTCTCTCTATCAGGATGGCACACAAACGTAAGGTGCTCTGTGCGCGCGACATCTGTGGGGTGACTTCGGTGTAAATAGCTATTTGGGAAAGTGGCGTGATTAAGCTCGTAAAATACGGGGCGGCCGGCGACGCGCTCTTCCTTCATGCCGCTCTCTATCAGACGGTGAGCCTCCTCTTCCGAACCATCGCACCAATAGACCTTATCGGGTTTGGTCAGCGCTGCCTGTTCTTCCACCCATCGTTCCAGCGGAGTCATGTCGCCTCGTTATAGTTGCAGTCAGGCAACGCTTTTTAGCGTATAGCGTTTAGCGGATAGCGTATAGTAAGTCAGGCGACTTTTCCTATACGCTAAACGCTACCCGCTATACGCTAAA
>JAUYDB010000121.1 GCA_030691985.1 Candidatus Omnitrophota bacterium
GTCTTTATCGGAAAAGGCAAAGCGGTAAAGATATTTCCAAACTGGTTTGCTCGGACAGGGATATTCCTTATTTCTATGGCCGTTTAGCTTTGCAAGCGCGTGTTTGCGTGTGGCATAGAGCTAAGGGCTAAGAGCTTGAAGTCTCTTCGCTCTAAGCCCTACGCCACAACCCGCTAACTAAACGATGCTATAACAAGCGACACGAGAGGCGCGTTATGATGAGGCTGCGTGAGAAGCTTTTGATAGTAGAGGAACTGCCCCTGTTCGTCGGCCTTTTGGATAATGATAAGCGGACGGTAGCGGGGGTATCTTCTATCGTCGAATACAAGAAGGGCGAGATCGTATACAGGGAAGGCGATCCTGCCGGCGCGTTCTATTGCGTAATTACCGGCAGGCTCAGCGCGTGCATAACAAGGCGCGATGTTTCCGAAAACCTGGAATACCTGAAGAGGGGAGGGTATTTCGGCATAATATCTATCCTGACAGGCGAGCCGCATTCAGTCACTGTCCAGGCAGTAAACGATTCGATAATTTTAAAGATACCTAAGGACGCGTTTGAAAGGATTTTAAAGCGCATACCGGCGCTTGCCATACATTTAAGCCAAACGCTTTCCAGGCGCCTGAAACAGAAAAGCGCCGGCGGGAAGAGTGTTTTTGAAAGCACTATAATATCCGTATTAGGCGTTTCGGATGAGATAGGCGTAACCGATTACGCGCTGAATCTCGGCATAGGCCTCAATATTCAGACAGGCAAAAGGGTGGTCCTGTTAAACATAGCCCGGCCGGAAGAGGCGGGACGGGATCCGCATGGAGCATGGGTCAATCTGAAACCGCTTTTTTTGGATTCGCCGTTTATCAACGAAGACACCATAAAGGCGGGCGTATCGGAACATCCTTCCGGGATAGATATCATTAATATCTCCGGCTCCTCAAAAGTTGTCCCGAACATCATATCGCTCCTTAGTTATCTGACGAATAGTTACCATTATATCATTATCCGCCTTAAGCATAATACGGACAGCGTCTGTTTTGAGTTATTGAAACAATCGGATTTGGCCCACATCATAACATCCTCCGACCATAAAAGCCTCATTTCTGCCGCGGGCCTCATAACGGAATTGGAGAGGTCTTCCGCTGATATAGGCCGTAAGATAAAGGTCATAACGAGCGAGACGGCGCTCGCGGCACCATTAGGATTCACGGAGAAAAAAGCCGCTTTAGGGCATGATATCTTTGCCGCTCTGCCGGATATAAATAAACCGGAATATAGGATGGAAAAATCGGCTAAGCCTATGGTCGTGTCATCTCCGGATTGTGAGTACTCGAGGATGGTGAGAAGGATATCGAGGCAGATAGGGGATTGTCTCATAGGCCTTGCCCTCGGCAGCGGCGCCGCGCATGGGCTGGCGCACATCGGCATACTTAGAGTCATAGAGAGAGAAAGGATACCTGTTGATATAGTCGCGGGGACCAGCATGGGCGCATTGATAGGGGCGCTCTGGGCTTCCGGAAGAAGCGCCGCCGAAATAGAAGAGATCATGTCGCGATTCAGGACAAAGATATCGAACTTGCGGCTTGTAGACCTTACCTGGCCGAGTAAAGGATTGATCAAAGGAAGGGAGATACGCAGGTTCCTCGTTTCGCAATTCGGCAACAGGACATTTTACGATTTGAAACAACCGCTTAAAATAGTGGCCTGCGATATAGAAAGAAGGGAAGAGGTCATTTTAGAGAAGGGTGGTTTGGCCGATGCCGTAATGGCTTCGGTATCCATTCCTGGCATATTTCAACCCGTCAGGACAGGCGGCAGGATTTTAGTCGACGGAGGAATAATAAACCCTCTGCCGACCAATGTTCTTATGAGGATAGGCGTCTCAAAGATAATAGCCGTCAATACGCTCTCAAGCCCCGAAGATGTTCATAGGTCTGATAGAAAGACCTCTAACATATTCGATTTTATAGTGAACAGCATTGAGGCGGGCGAATACCTTCTCGCGGAGGCAAGCTGCCAGAACGCCGACATCGCCATGCACCCCGTTCTATCTTCGGCGGATTGGTATGAGTTTTATAAAGCGGCAGATATCATCAAGAGGGGCGAGGAAGAGGCCATCCGATATTTGCCCCAGCTGAAGGAGCTGGTGGAGGCGAAATGAATATCAGACCGTAGACCAGAGACCATAGACCTTATAGGTCTTCGGTCTGTGGTCTTCGGTCTTCGGTCTTTGGTCTATATAACGGATAGGGATACATGCTCATAAAAAAAGATCCTGATATCATAAAGGCGTATCTCGAAGACAGCTCCAATCTTAAGGGCGGATACGCCAAAGAGGTCGTTATCCCCTCTACTATCGAGGAACTTTCCGCGTTTGTCAAAGAGGCAAACCGCGAGGGGAACCCTTTAACCATATCCGGCGGCGGGACGGGCACTACCGGCTCGCGAATACCGTTCGGCGGCGCAGTCATATCGATGGAGAAATTCAACAGGATATTGGGCATATCTGAAAAAGAGCCGTCTTGCGCGCTTCAAACAGGCGTTCTTGTCGATGACCTCAAGCGCGCGGCCGAGCAGAAAGGGCTTTTCTACACCTCACATCCGACCGAACGGACCGCTTCTGTAGGCGGCACCGTAGCGACCAACGCATCCGGTTCAAGGTCGTTTAAATACGGCCCCACGCGAGGGTATGTGAACAGGTTAAAGATGGTGTTGGCAAACGGAGAGGTATTTGAGGTTGTCCGGGGCCAGAGGATGCTTAAGCGCGATGATTCCAGGGTCGAGCTTGCCGGCGGGGGCAAGATCATTGTGCCTCTGCCGACTTACAAAATTCCGAAAATAAAAAATTCCGCCGGTTATTTCGCGAAAGACGGCATGGATCTTATCGATCTATTTATAGGCCAGGAAGGGACGTTGTCGATAATAGTTGACATGGATCTGGGATTGGCGAGGGCGCCTCGCGGTATATTGAGCTCGTTTGTCTTCTTTCGGAAAGAGGAAGATGCCTGGGCTTTTTCCGACGAAGCGCGCCGGACCTCAAAGGCAAAGCGCTTAGATGATAGTCCGGGCCTCGACGCCCTGTCGATAGAATATTTCGATTCCAACGCGTTAAGGATTTTGGCCTTTAAGGATTCAAACGTTCCAAGAGATGCTCATGCGGCGATATTTTTTGAGCAGGAAACTTCCCCGGAAACGGAAGACGTTTTAACCCATGGGTGGCTTGAAATAATATCACGCCACAACGCCTCTTTGGACAATACGTGGGCGGCTATGAATGAGAAAGAGCAAGGCCGCTTCGCGGAACTGAGGCATTATATACCTGAATGGATAAACGACTCGTTGAGGAAAGAGGGGGCGCAAAAATTCGCTACCGACATAGCTGTCCCGGAAGATAGCTTTAGCGAGATGATGAATTTCTATAAAGATACGCTTATGGGCAGCTGCATCGAACATGTCATATTCGGGCATATCGGGGAATGTCATGTCCATGTCAACCTGTTGCCGAAGTCGGAAGATGAGCGCGCGAAGGCGAAAGAGATGCTTAAGCGATTTATCAAAAAGGGCGTATTGCTCGGAGGGACGGTTTCAGCGGAGCACGGCATAGGCAAGACCAAGCATGAATATCTGGAGATCATGTATGGCGCTTCAGGCGTCATGGAGATGGCAAGGATAAAAAAAGCATTCGACCCCGCCTGCATATTAGGGCTCGATAACATATTTCCGAAAGCTTTACTACGTTTGGCTTGAGAAGAAAGAAAAAAAATGGGGACAGTCCCAATCAACTATAGATAGACACTTTTGGGACAGTCCCCATTTTCCGAAAGTTTTACTGCACTTGGCTTGAGATGAAAAAAGCGATATTAAATATTCCTTACGGTAGGAGACGGCTAAAATTCTCGCTGCCTTTTCATAGGCTGCTGGGATTGCTTGTCGGCAGGCGCGGCAAAGGCAGGAGAGGATTAAGAGCTCTGCTTGCCGGGTCATTGGATAGAATGCCGAACTCGCGCACGCTGCGCAAGATCGCGGCGGAGGCAAAGAAAATCCTGATCGTCGTGCCGGATGTCACGCGGAGCGCCCACCTTAAAGTCATCCTGCCGGAATTGATAAAAAGGATTTCAAAGCGGCCGCGCGTATTGATAGATATAATCGTCGCGACAGGGCTTCACAAAAAACATACCGGCGAGCAGCTAAAAAATCTATTGGGAGAAGCGATAGTGCGGCGCCACAGGGTTTTGAGCCACCGGCAGGCCGGCGGACACCTGGCGAAGACGGGATTTACCAAAGACGGCATTCCGATAGTTTTGAATAAGGCCCTTATAAATTATGACCACGTGATCTCAATAGGCGTTATCGAACCGCATTTATATGCCGGTTATTCGGGCGGAATAAAGACGATAGCGATAGGACTGGCCGGGGAAGAAACTATAAACGCTACCCACAACATAAGGTTTCTCGGAGATCCCGGGACAAAGATCGGCTCCGTAAAAGCCAATCCTTTTCAGGATACCTTATGGGAAATCGCAAAAGATATAAAGGTCGGCTTCGCGATAAATGTCGTCAATGACGCGGATGGCAAGGCATTGGCGGTATTCTCAGGAGACCTTAAAGACGTTTTCTTTAAGGGCGTTAAATTTTCCAGGGACATATTTGAGGTGATTACGCAGCGCGCTGCGGATATAGTCATTTGCGGCATCGGTTATCCGAAAGACATAAACCTGTATCAGGCGTCGCGCGCTGTAAATTATATTCTCAATGTCGATCACCCGGTCCTCAAAAAAGGCGGCGTGCTGATAATCATCGCAGGGCTGCATGAAGGAATAGGGAAGGGGTTGTCCGAGAAAAGATTTTACAATGAAATGAGGAAGATGGGATCGCCGGCCGTTTTCCTGAAAACAATCAGCCGAACCGGTTTTCTCGCCGGCGCGCATCGGGCGTATATGGTTGCCGGGCCCATGTCCGATTATAACATAGTATTTGTCGTCAAGGACGGGGAGAGGATTATGAAAGGCCTGCCTTTTCCCTATTTTAAAAACATACCCGGCGCGTTGAAATATGCCGAGGCCATTACCGGCAAGGACTCAAAAGTATACGTCATTCCAAGGGCGCTTGCGACCATAGCGAGGACGGGGGAGAGCCCGGCGCATAAAATCTGTCCTTGAAATTTTATAAAATTTGGTGTATATTTAAATTAACATAAGGAGATCGTAAATATGAAAGCAAGATTATTTCGTTTGACAATAATTATGTCCATGATAATATTCCTATCCATCGCCGCGTATGCTCAGGATGACGATTCTACGCGAAATATACTGAAGGAAGGGCTGTTAGGCGCCGGAACAGGCGCGATCGCCTCAGGCGCGTCCGGCGGCAATGCCGGTCAGGGCGCTTTGATAGGCGCCGGCACAGGGATTATAGGAGGAGCGCTGCTCGATGCCATTACCGCGCCCCCGCGCTCCCAGAGGAGGGCGGCTCCGCCGCCTCAGGAAGACTATTATTATGATGATCAGGACGAACCATATTACGAAGAGCCGCCTCCGCAGCAATCTTCCTCTAGCAAGGTCCTGAAACAGGGTTTGTTAGGCGCCGGAACAGGCGCGATCGCCTCAGGCGCGTCCGGCGGCAATGCCGGTCAGGGCGCTTTGATAGGCGCCGGCACAGGGGTTATAGGCGGCGCGCTGCTCGATACGTTGACACAGCCGGCTCCCAAGCAGAGAAGGGTATATCGCAAGCCGGCAGTACGGCAGATTGCGCCTCCGCGTCAGACTCAGAATGTCCAGGTCCGGCAGGAAGAAAGCGTCAATCCCGAAGAAGGGCGCAAGAAAATCATCAAAAAATACGATTCGGCCGGAAAGCTTGTTTCGGAAGAAGAAATATATTACTAGAGGCCACCGCCTAAATACGTACGAGTGGCCTCGTATTGCGAGGATGTGAAGCATCCGAAGCAATCTATTTAGATTGCTTCGCTTTGCTCGCAATGACGAGTAGTGAGTAAAACCTCCACTCTGGCCAGGCGTAGGTTAGAGAGGGGGTTTTGTTTTATCTCAGCGGAATATGAAAAAAGAGCAGAAATATATTAAGGCATTTATTTTGGTCATTGCCTCGGCCTTGTGTTTAGGCCTGAACAATCTGCCGGCATCAACGCCGGGTAAAAATGCCGCTGAAGCAAAAGACGACCTTCCTTACGTAAGAAGAGTTGTTGATGGCGACACCCTGGAGCTGTCAAACGCTCAGAAGGTCCGCCTTATAGGCATCGATACACCCGAAGTATATTACAGCAGCAAGCTTACGAGGGACGCCGAGAGAAGCCATAAAGATGTTTTGGCTATTCAGGCCCTTGGTAAAAAGGCCTCAGATTTTACAAAGGCGTTATGCGCCGGTAAGAGGGTCCGTTTGGAATATGATGTTGAAAGACGCGACAGGTACAGGAGGGCTCTGGCATATGTATTTCTCGAGGACGGGACATTCGTTAACGCCAGGATCATGGAGGAAGGCTATGGCCAGATTATGACCATACCGCCCAATGTCAAATACGCGGACCTGTTCTTAAAATTGCAAAATGAAGCCAAAAAAGCCCGTAAAGGATTATGGAAGAGCTGACTTTATATCATAATATAGTTACGGTGAACCCTGTGATGATTGCGGGATGGCCGGGCATGGGAAGCGTAGCTTTAGGCGTTGTGGAGTATTTGCGTAAAGCCCTCAACGCGGCTGAATTCGCCCAGATAAAGATAGACCCGATGGCTACCCTTGACGCCGTAACAGTCGAAGGGGGTATCGCCGCCATCCCGCCGCCGCCGCGGAACACATTCTATTACGCGAAAGGCCCGGGCTTGATATTATTTGAAGGCGAAGCGCAGATCCATGGACAGGGTGGGATCAGTCTGTTGAATAAAGTTTTGGATCTGGCCTCGAAGTTTAATGTAAAGATGATATATACCGGAGCGGCCTTTCCGATTCCTGTAAGCTACAAAGAGACGCCGGAAGTCTACGGCGCCGTTAATGAAAAATCGCTGATAGACATTCTCGTCAAAAACGGCGTCACAATGATGGAAGCGGGGCAGATATCAGGTTTGAACGGCCTTATGCTGGGTTTTGCCAAGGAGAGAAACATTAAAGCGTTGTGCCTTCTGGCAACGATGCCGCAATATGCCATAGGCCTTCCTAATCCAAAGGCGTCCAGGGCCGTGATCGATTGTTTGCAAAAGATTATAAAACTCAAGGCCGATTTGAGCGGACTGGATGACTACATAAAAGATATAGACGAGAAGATGGCCCTTATCGAGGATAAAGTAAAGGACGTTCTGACCATTGAGATGGAAGGGAGAAAACCGCCGGCGCCGCCGAAGAGCGGAAAGAAGACCCCTGCCTACATTATAGAAAAAGTGGAGAGGCTTTTTCGCGAGGCGAAGATCGACAGATCGAAAGCGATAGACCTCAAAAAAGAACTAGACAGATGGGATCTCTATAAATTATACGAAGACAGGTTCCTCGACCTATTCAAAAAAAACCGGTAGAATGATCCGATGAACAAAAAAATCGTTGTGTTGACGATAATATCAGCTATTGCCGCCCTGGCCATCGCGATATTTGTCTGGCGATACCATATTCTCCGGTATTCCATAGAGAAGATTATACGAAGCAATCTGCCGTCATGCGTGAAGATAGACAGCATGAGTTTCGATCTTAAAAACGGAAAGGCCGTTTTTAAGGGATTCAGGATTCAAAACCCTGCCGGTTTCTCATGCGAGTATCTATTGGTGATAGGCGAAATATCGGCGAGATACGAAATGAGAGGTAAGTCGATAGCCCGGGGGTTAAATATACTGGAGCCGGTATTCCATAAGGGCGATTTAGACATAGAACGGATGCCTGATAATCGGGTGAATCTGGCGGAGATGCCGGCTGTCCTGGAGGCGAAGCCCGCCGCCGATAAGGACACGGGACCCGCAAAAACCGCTCTCCAATTAACGGAAAATTCCGGGCCTGCGCAAATGGATTCAGGGATAATGAATATGATGAATATAAAGTTATCGGATATCGTAAAATTACCGGAAGAGTTTACGGTAAAAAGCGGAAGGGTCATGTTCGTAGACAGGATGATTTCTTCCGGGCCTCATATGATTACATTTGATAATATCGAAGCTAAAATTTATTTGAAGTTAGACGATTCCTATTCAAAGGTTATAAGATTCGCTTCTACGGGATATGGCAACCTCAACGGAGATGAAAACCAGATAATAGGGTGGGCCATTTCTTTGGACCCGAATACCCCGAGGCTCACCATGTCAAACAGGTTTGAGGTGTCGAACGTGGATATAACAACTTTCGAGCCGTATTACGACAGGTATTCGCCGTTCGGGTTTAAGCGGGGAAGGTTTTCGGGCACGCTTATATTCGATTTTGATAACGGCAATATCGGCTCGACGAATGAAGTCCATTTAAGCGACATAGTTTTCTGGATAAAACCCGGATATGAAAACGCGCAATTCTGGGAGACGACGGTTCCGGAAATGGCAAAATACTTTACCTCGCCTTATGGCGACGTCGTATTCGATTTCAAGATGAAAGGGGACATGTCGAGCCCCCAATTTTACCTTGGGCCAATATCAAAACGGGCCCTGGCGTCTATGGCTATCGATAAGATATCTACCATGATACAGCAAGTTTCGCAAAAAGACGCCACGGGCGGCGTCACCGATAAGGCGGAAGATTACATCAGCCTTTTTAAGTCTTTTATAAATAAAAAATAGTGGAAAAATTATCCAAGAATCTTATGTGGATGGCCGCCGCGAATATCACAAGCGGCGTCCTGAATGCCGTCCTTTTCATATATCTTGCCAGGGCGCTCCTGCCGGAGGGATTTGGCTATCTCTCCTATGCCTTCACGATAACCTTTTTTCTGGCCAATTTCGTTGACCTTGGATTGTCCACATACGGGGCGCGGGAGATCGCCAGGGATAGGCCGCGGATGTCGGAATACGCCTCCGAGATCGTATCCCTGAGGTTTTTCATGGCGCTCGGTTTGGCGTCTTTATTTACGGCCGTCACGCTCGTTTTGGGCCTTTCCTATAACATGAAGATCCTTATGGTCGGATCATCCCTGGTTTTTTTAAGGGCCGCTTTTTCGTGCGAATGGATATTCCAGGGGATAGAGAAGATGTCCATGGTCTTTGGCGTTCTCACCGCAACAGCGGCCCTGCAAGCCGGCCTGGTCATTGCCTTTGTAAAGGGGCCGGATGATTTATTTATGGCCCCCGTGCTTTATTTCGCGCCCGGCATTCCAATCGCGCTTCTTTTTTTAAAACGCGTCAATTTCAGGTTAATGCTGAAGCCCGCTGACCTGAAAAAGATCCTGCCTCACCTGTCCGGCTCGTTTATGATCTGGTGCATCTCCATATTCGCGCAGGTCTATAACGGTTTCGATATATTTATGCTCGGCCTTTTCAGGAGAATGGACGAAGTCGGATATTTCACGATCGCCCGAAGGGTCATAGGCGAGGCCGTGCTTTTGATGATATTTCTGGCAAACGCGGTATTGCCGAACCTGTCAGGCAGTTTCAACAGGGATATGGCCCAATTCGGGCTAACGATCAGGAAGTTTTTAAAATTGGCGGCACTCTTAACCGTGTTCGGAGTCTTACCCTTTGTGCTTTTCAGCAAGGCGATAATATCCATGACGGTCGGAAGCGAATATGTCAGCGCGGCTTTAGCGTTCAACATAATGGCCATAGGGCTTATCATGGTCCTGTTCAATTTACCTTACTCGACAGGCCTGATCGCGGCGGGGTTCGAAAAGGAGATCCTGAAACAGACCTTTGCCGGCGCTGTGATAAGCATCGTTTTAAATTTCCTACTCATGCCGAAATATGGTATGATTGGAGCGGCAATATCGTTTGTGATTGTGGAAGCGGTCGCTTTTGTGTGGGTATTGCGCGCCTATAACAAAAAGATCGCGGTTTGATCCGCGTTACCTTAGTCCTCTCCCCTAAAGGGGAGAGAAAAGAAAACTTAATTCCCTCTCCCCTTTAGGGGAGAGGGCAAGGGTGAGGGGTTAAGAAAGGAGGAGCAAATGATAGAAAGAAGCGATTTTAAAGGTAAGCCGGTATTAATAATCAGAAGAACCGAGGATGACAAATATCCTTTCGCGTTCGGCATTAACAAGGCAAAGCTTATACTGGAAAACCTGGAAGAGATAAAGAAGTTCGTCGAGGATAACAGTAAAGAAGAGAGCGGCGCTTAGTCGGTGCATTTCGTATTAACTCACTACTAAACGAGGCCATAACGACGCAACATGTGGGCGATATATGCTTTTTTGTCCGCTTTTTTTGTCGCGACGACAGACCCTATAGCTAAACGGGCATTGGGGGCGAGCGATGAATACGTGGTGGGCTGGCTCTCGCTGGTCGTTTCTTCATTTTTTTTGTCATTTTTTTGGTTTTTCAGCAAGGCCCCGCCTTTAAACGCGGAACTTTTAAAAACACTCCTTCTTATCATCCCCATAGAGATATTGGCCACCGTCCTCTATTACAGGGCCCTGCGGCTGACCGATATATCATTATCGGTCCCGTTCCTCGCCCTGACTCCGGTATTCACGATTGTGACCGCTTTTTTATTGCTTGGGGAAAAGACAAGGCCGATTGGCGCGGCAGGCATTGCGATGATAACAATAGGCGTCTATTCGCTCAATTTAAAAGAAGCGCGATACGGCCCCATGAGCCCTATCAGGGCAATATTGTTGAACAGGGGCTCGCTCTACATGGTTCTCGTGGCGCTATTATTCAGCATAACGTCAACCGTATCCAAAAGGGCGATGCTCTTATCCAGCCCGGAATCGATCCCTTTTATATACAATCTGTCTATAGCGCTTGCCATGGCGCCCATCATCATGTACAGGCTTAAGAACGGCCGTTCAAGGCTGAACAGAAGTTATAAGGCGATGATTTTATTCGCTGCCATGGGTTTTTTTTCCGCGCTTTCCAGCATCTTTTATTTCAAATCGGTATCCATGGCAGGTGTCGCGTACGCGATCTCGATTAAAAGGATGAGCCTTCTGATGAGCGTTGGTTATGGATGGATATTTTTCAGGGAGCGTGATATCCATATAAGATTATTCAGCGCTTTTTGCATGTTCTTAGGCGTTATTCTTATCCTCATATGCGGGTAAAACTATATTTTAACAGGACCCTCTTCTTCTTAGGCTGGATGCTTTCGCCGTTCACGCTCTGGAATGACGTCTTTATCAATATCCCGCTTTCGTATCTGGCGGCGAGCCTGGCGGCCAATTTTTGCCGCGTTGAATTCCTGAAGCTCATACTGATAGCCTACTGGATCAGCAATGCCCTCGGGATGCTTCTGATGTATTTTTGCGGTAAGAAGATAGCTGGAAAAGGGCGGGGGTTCTTTCGCGAGGCCATATATCTTATAATGGCAATCGCCTTCTACAGTCTTTTGCTTGTCGCGTTGAATCGGGCGGGGATCATCAGGCCGATAAGAATATTGCTCTGGTAAAAGAACTGGTCCGCCCGGCCGGCATTGCGCTCATCCCGTTGCAAAAAACCGCTAATAAATAACCATCCGCGCAGACCATTTTTGTAAATAATCATTTTTGATTATATAAGACATTATAAAAGTATTATTTTTTGTTGCATTATATTAACAAGTATGATAAACTATTGCCATGAGATTTGAAGAGCTTATCGAACAGTTAGGGAACGTGCCGGTTATCGATACTGAGACCTTACTTGCAGGTGTTTCTGCGCCTGAGGCGGTAAAGGTTCAAATTAGCCGATGGGAGAAGGCAGGTAAAATCATCCAGATAAAAAGGGGCATTTATCTGCTGGCCGACCCATATAGAAAAATTGATGTGTATGAGCCATATCTTGCCTCAATGTTAAAAAAGCCGTCTTACGTAAGCCTGGAAAAGGCTCTTGAATATCATGATATGATTCCTGAGGCGGTTCTTGTCTATACATCAGTTACGACCAAGCGTCCGGCAAAATATATCACAAAGGCGGGAACGTTTGATTATAGGCATATCAGAAGCGATCTTTTTTGGGGGTACAATTCGGTTGCCGTAAATAAGCAGACGGCTTTTATCGCTTCTCCGGAGAAAGCGTTGCTTGACTATTTTTACCTGAGAGAAATTAAGATTTCCGAGCCCTATCTCGAAGAAATGAGGCTTCATAATGTGGAACAGATCGATATAGGGAAACTGATCGACTATGCCCGCCGCTTTAGAAAGCCGGGCATTCTGCGTACCGCGGAAATTATTAAGGTTTATATAGAATCAGCCGAAAGAGGGGAGAAGAGGCCGTGAAAGATTACGCGTTAGAATTGGCGGCGTCACAGAAGGGATACAACGCGAAATTAAACATTATGCGCGAGTACCTGCAGGCGTATGTCTTGAGGATCTTGCAGGACAGCGGAGTGTTCCGGACAACGGCCTTTTTAGGAGGTACAGCATTGCGGTTTTTGTATGCACTGCCGCGATTCTCGGAAGATTTGGATTTCAGCGTTACGGAAAACCTGCCTTTTTCCTTTGGCAAAATGATGAAGAAAATAGAGCAGGAATTGCGGTTGGCCGGCTATAATATTTCCGTAGTTTATAATGACAAAAAAACGGTCCACGACTCAATGATCAAATTTGAAGGATTACTCTATGAGGCGGGTCTTTCGCCTCTGCCCAAACAAAAATTTTCTATCAAGGTTGAGATCGATACGAATCCGCCCAGGGGGGCGGTTTTAAAGACGCATATCATTAATAAGTATTTCCCGATCTCTTTTTTGTCATATGACATTCCTTCTCTTTTCGCGGGTAAATTGCACGCGTTGTTAAGCCGTCAATACACAAAGGGGCGGGATTTTTTTGATATCGGGTGGTACCTTTCCAGATGGAGAGATGTTAACCCCAATATAGGGATGCTTGGAAACTGTCTTCGCCAAACAGGGTGGAAAGGGCTGTGCCCGTCCTTAACGGACTGGAGAACGTATATTTATAAAGTTGTTGAAAAGACAGACTGGAATAACGTGGTAAAGGACGTTGGAAATTTCCTCGAAAATCCGCGGGATATGGAAGTTTTTTCTAAAGAAAACATTCTCAATCTGCTAAAAGACTGAGACCGTTGGCCGAGGTCCTTGTAATGGGCAAGATTATAAAGGTCGGCGGGGGGAGTATGCAAAGTTGAAAAGCAGCCTTAGGGCCATCATATTAGTAATATTTTTAGCAGGAACGATGATCTTCCTGTCCGGTTGCGCCTCAATCCCGATCCCAACCTCAATCCCAATCCCAAATAACATACCAATTCTGGGGCTGTTCCTGTAATTTCGTCTGCAACTTCGTCATAAGCTAAGCTGTTATCCTACAAACACATCGAGATACGTCTGGTAAAAGCAAAGCGCCTATAATATATCTTATGTAAACTACACATAAAGCGAAAAATATACATAACCTATTGTTATGCAATAGGTTACAAGCATATGCTGATTTCCTGTTGATAACATGTAATTTTCTTAAAGTTGGATATCGTCTTTGCCAATTGTTATAAATTGCATGCGACCCCTTGTCTTTACAAAAACTTGTGGTATAATTATCATAACAGACAAGGATTACAGATGAAACGTGTTATAGCTATCATATTAGGCGGCGGACAGGGTAAAAGGCTATTTCCCCTTACCATGTATCGTTCAAAACCGGCCGTCCCAATAGGCGGTAAATACCGCCTCATTGATATACCTATCAGCAATTGCCTCCATTCTGGCATGAAGGATATATATGTCCTTACGCAATTCAATTCAGAATCGCTTAATAACCATGTAAATAATACCTACAGGTTCGATTTCTTCTCGCGGGCGTTCGTCAGGATCCTGGCCGCCGAGCAGACCATAGACAATACTAACTGGTTTCAGGGAACGGCTGATGCCGTAAGAAAGAACCTTTACCATCTGGATTTAAAAAATGATGAGGAAATATTGATATTATCCGGCGATCATCTCTACGACATGGATTACCGGGAGCTGATCGGTTTTCACAGGCATAATAGAGCTGATTTTACAGTTTCGGTAATACCGGTTAAAGAGAGCGATGCTCGTGAATTCGGAATATTGAAACTTGGGTCCAATGGCAGGATTACAGAGTTTAAAGAGAAACCGGGCAGTAGTTCCGAGCTGAAAGATTTTAAAGTCACTGGGAAGGATTGCCTGGTAAACCAGCGCGTTTGCGAGACTTGTTATATGGCCTCGATGGGGGTCTATGTATTTAACGCAAGAGCCATTATAAGGGCCCTTGAGGGCAAGGATGCGGATTTCGGTAAAGAGGTCATACCGCACTCCATAAGGAAGCTTAAAGGGTTCGGGTATATTTTTAACGGGTACTGGAAGGACGTCGTGACCATAAAGTCATTTTATGATGTCAATATGGGAGTGGCGGTTTCAAAGCCGCAATTCTCTTTTCTATATAACGGCTCGGTGTTTACCAGGCCGAGATTCCTGCCGTCCGCGAGGGTCCATAAAAGCAGGATTGAGCATTCGATAATTACGGAAGGGTCTGTTTTATACGACGCTCATATAGAAAATTCTATAGTGGGCCTGAGATCGACGATAGGCAGAGGCTGCAGAATTACAAGAACTGTCGTGATGGGCGCGGATTATTTTGAAGATCCTAATCGTAATGAACAGATAAAAATAGGGATTGCCGATGGTTCTAACATAGACAGGGCCATTATAGATAAGAACGCCAGGATCGGCAGAAACGTGGTAATAAGAAATTCGAAGAAGTTAAAGAACTTTGACGGCGAGAACTACTTCATACGTGATGGCATAGTAATAATCCCGAAGAACGCGATCATAAAAGACGAAACGCGGATTTAGCGGATAGCGCATAGCGGATAGCGTATAGGAAAACCAAAAAAACTATACGCTAAAGAGAGACGAAAAGCTTGTTTGACCGGTCTTAACTTTAGCCCCCTGCCGACTTCCCCTTCTCTCTAACTCCTCCCCTATCCGTCTTATCGTTCCTGTCTTATCCAGCGCCCATGAAGGGGCTATATGGTCTATCCTGCTGCCCTGTCCTGTCAGCCTTTGTATTATTATGTCACGGGATAGATTTTCCAGGAAATCACAGACAAGCTCTACGTATTCGTCCTGTTTCAACGGTTTCACCTTTCCATCGCAATACCACTTTTCAAGAATGCTCCCTTTTAGTATATGCAAGAGATGCAGCTTTATGCCGTCTATTTTCATCTCGCTCAACCTGGCTGCCGTAGCCATCATGTCATCCCTGGATTCACCAGGCAGCCCGAGTATTATATGCGCGCATACAGATACCCCGAACTCTTTGGTAATGTTAAAAGCATCCAAAAATTCTTTAAAGCCGTGCCCTCTATTTATAAGTTTCAGCGTCCTGTCGTGAATGGATTGCAACCCGTATTCTATCCATACCTCATAGCTGTCTTTATAGGAAGATATGAGGCGCATTTTACGGCGGTCTATGGCATCGGGCCTTGTGCCGATAGACAGGCCTATGACCTCTTTAAACGGAAGTATAACGTCATAAATAGTTTTAAGTTTATCCGCCGGAGCATATGTATTGGTGAAGGCCTGAAAATAGGCTATGAATTTTCCGGATGTCTTTATTTTTTTTAGATAATCGATCCTGTCCCGAAGCTGTTTCGCGACAGGGTCGTTGGGATTTGCGTAGGATGCGCGCGAGCCCGCGATATTGCAATAGACGCAGCCTTGCGTACCCTTTGTCAGGTCTCGATTCGGGCAGGAAAATCCAGCGTCGAGTCCGATCCTGTAAACTTTGCAGCCGTATTTGGCTCTTAGATACGAGTTGTAGTCGTTATATGGCTTCATTAAGATAAGCGACAAGTCTAGCGTATAGCGTTTAGCGTATAGTTTGTAACAGACCAGTTCTAGAAGAAAGTAT
>JAUYDB010000125.1 GCA_030691985.1 Candidatus Omnitrophota bacterium
TATCCCATGCCGATATCAGCCGAAGGCAAAGACGATACGTTCGTCGGGAGGATACGCCGGGACGAGTCGATAAAGAACGGCATCTCGATGTGGGTCGTCTCCGACAACATCCGCAAGGGCGCCGCCCTGAACGCGATCCAACTCGCCGAGCGCCTGATTCGATAAAATTTTTCATCCCAACCCGATAGGGCAGATTGACCGGCTCTAAGCCGCTCTTGGCCATGCGGCCAGGGGGCTTCGCCTAATTTTGTTATCAAGGAATAAATCCTTTTGGTATAGTTATCTTAAGCTTTATAGGCGCTATGGATATAACGGTCATAAGAGGTTTAGGGTAGAGCATCGTTAACAAAATTTATACGGCTCAACCCCCATGGCCACATGGCCATTCAACGCTCGTCCAGTCGGTATCTGCCCCTGGCAGGATGAAAAATTTTATTGTGAGAGTGAAGAAATTTTTTAAGCTTCTGGCTGCATGAATACAAAGTCACGGGCCATACTCGTTCGGGACGGGTGACGCGGGGTCCAGTCCGAGAAGCGCACAAGCGAGCATGGGATGGGGGTGCCCGCCGCTTAGGATTACGATCTAAGCTAACCGCTAATCTGGTGTTGGACGCTCGGTAATCCTGCGGGCATACAGATACGCGTCCTAATATAGTCCGTTTGTACACCCCATGCGAGCGCGGAGCATCGCAGGACGACCCCGCGGCAGGACCCGTCCTGTTGTGAAAGGTCCCGGCCTGGTGTCCATAAGAGTATCGAGGCTTAAAAAAATTCTGCTGTGCTTAGGATAATGGAATTTGTGGTTACTTTCGTGGCGCTCTAAATAACAACGCTAGTGGGAGGAGAGATGGAAAGAATAGGGGTGCTTACCGGCGGCGGCGACTGCCCGGGGCTGAATGCTGTCATCAGGGCTGTTGTGAGAAGGGCCTTTGAAAATAATATAAAGGTCGTAGGAATAAAGAACGGCTGGAATGGGTTGGTCGTTGGCGACACGATGGGCCTCGACCTTAATTCGGTATCCGATATCCTGGCAAGGGGCGGAACCATACTCGGCACTTCGAGGACAAATCCGTATAAGAACAAAGACGATGCCGCAAAGGTAATTGATAATTACAGGAAGATGAAACTCGATGCGTTCATAGCGATAGGCGGCGAGGATACGCTTGGCGTGGCAAATAAGCTTCATAAAGAGAATAAAGGGATTAACGTCGTAGGCGTTCCAAAAACCATTGATAACGACCTCAACGCGACTGATTTCACCTTCGGTTTTGACACAGCGGTCAACATAGCTATGGAGGCGATTGACAGGCTGCGCACTACCGCCGAGAGCCACCATAGGGTTATGGTCGTCGAGATCATGGGCAGGCACGCCGGTTGGATAACTTTGTATGCCGGGCTGGCGGGCGGCGCCGATGTCATCCTTATTCCGGAGGTGCCGGTTGATCTTGAAGACGTCTCGTCAATCCTGAAGAAAGTGCGCGAAAACGGCAAGTTTTTTTCGATTGTCGCCGTTGCGGAAGGCGCACGCTTCAAGGAGGGCCAGACCATGATAAAAGAAGAGCAGCTGGACGCGTTCGGCCATGTTATACTCGGCGGGATAGGCCAACGCCTTGCCGCGGAGATAGAGAGACGCACAGCGTTCGAAGCGCGCTCAACGGTGCTAGGACACATACAAAGGGGAGGCTCTCCAAGCGCGTTTGACAGGGTCCTCGGCACCCGGTTCGGCTATAAGGCCATGGAGCTTGTCATGGATAAAAAATTCGGATATATGACAAGCCTTTCCGGAAACGAAATAAAAGAGGTGCCGCTTGAGGCGGCAGTAGGCACTTTAAAAACGGTCGACATGAAACTCTATGAAATGGCAAAGACATTTTTCGGGTGATCTGTGAAAGAGAAGATATCGAAAACAATCGATGACAGCATAAGGGCGAAAGGGCTTGTAAAAAAAACCCAGATTGCCAACATCGAAAAGGCCGCAAGAATCATACTATCGTCGCTGAAATCGGATGGCAAGCTCATGGTCTTCGGTAACGGCGGCAGCGCCGCCGACAGCCAGCACATAGTTGCCGAACTTGTCGGAAGGTTTAAAAAAGAACGAAAAGCCATTGCCGCTATGGCGCTCACCACAAACACCTCTACGCTCACAGCCATCGCTAATGACTACGGCTACGATGTCACATTTTCGCGCCAGATCGAAGCGCTCGGCCGAAAAGGCGACGTAGCGCTTGGCATATCTACGAGCGGGAATTCGAAAAATGTGGTCGAGGCGTTAGAAAAAGCCGTATCGATGGGCATTGCCACTGTCGGTCTTAGCGGCGGCGATGGAGGAAAGATGAGGAGGGTGTGCGATATTCTGATATCCGTCGGCTTAAAAGATACGCCAAGGATACAGGAATCGCATATCATGATCGGGCACATAATATGCGAAGTAGTTGAAGAGGAGTTATGCAAGTGAGGCTTTCAGCCATCGGTTTTCAGCCATCAGCTAAAATTAAAAGCAATGAGACGTTGGCTAGAATAGTTTCAGGCCTTAAGGCTAAAGGGGAAAAGATTGTCTTTACGAACGGATGTTTCGATATAATTCATGCCGGCCACGTCGAATACCTCTCCAAAGCCAGGAAGATGGGCAGCGTACTCATCATAGGATTGAATAGCGACAGCTCGGTCCACAGGCTGAAAGGCCGGACGCGGCCTCTTAATAAAGAGGATGACAGGGCGGTCGTGCTGGCATCGCTGGGCTTTGTTGATTACGTCACGATATTTGATGAAGATACGCCCAAGAGATTGATAGAAATTTTGAGGCCGGATGTCCTGGTCAAGGGCGGTGACTGGAAGATAAAAGATATAGTGGGCGCCGGCTTCGTCAGGTCTTGTGGAGGCCGTATCGTTTCCCTGCCTTTCGTTAAAGGTTACTCAACCACTTCATTAATAAAAAGATTTCGCTCATGAGAAAGTTGGCAAAAAGAGATGTCATGCGCGTCATAGACGCTAATCTGAACAGGTCCCGCGAGGCCTTGAGGGTATGCGAGGACATAGCGCGTTTCGCGATGAACTCGAGGGCCCTCACGAGCCAGCTGAAATCGGTGCGCCACGCCGTCTCCGGCATCGCAAAGAGTTCCGCGGTCCCGCTCAAAGCGCTTCCGGCCTCGCGTGATTCCGAAGGCGATTGCCTGCGGCGCTCAAGGTTTGAGAGCGAGATGAAGCGCGACACCCTGTCGGATATATTCGCGGCCAATATTGAGCGCGCGAAAGAGTCTCTGAGGGTCCTGGAAGAGTTGTTTAAATTAATAGATACCCAAAGTTCTTCGAAATTTTGCGGCCTCAGGTACAAGGTCTACACGATTGAGAAAAGGGGCGCGAAAAGGTTAAATGACGCAGATTAATATCGCGAGGTCCGGACGAATCTCACCCGAGATAGCGCGCATAGCGAAGACAGAGCATGTAACTGCGGATCTCATCCGCAGGGGCCTTTCGGACGGCACAATAGTAATCCCGAAGAATAAAAATCGCGATGTATCGATACCCTCAGGTATCGGCAAGGGCCTCAAGACCAAAATTAACGCGAATATCGGCACCTCCAAAGACTCCTCCGACATTTCGAGCGAGATCAGGAAGATGGAAGAGGCAATAGGCCTCGGCTCGGATGCCATCATGGACCTTTCAACCGGTAATATGATAGAGAAGACCCGGCGTAAGATACTGGCCGAATCCGCGGTCCCTGTCGGGACCGTGCCGATATACGAGATAGTGATCACGGGCTTGAAACGTTTCGGCTTCATTAAAGATATACCGGTCGGCTACATGCTGGGCATCCTGGAGAGCCAGGCAAAAGAAGGCGTAGACTTTTTTACAATACATGCGGGCGTTACGTCACAGGCTATCAATGCGTTAAAGAAGAATCCCAGGATACTCGATATCGTAAGCCGTGGCGGCGCTTTTTTGGCCGAATGGATGCTTGAAAATGACAGGGAGAACCCATTCTACGAGCATTTCGATGAGGTCATGGACATAGCCAAAAGATATGACGTGACGCTTTCACTGGGCGACGGCCTGAGGCCCGGAGCGATCGCGGACGCGACGGATTCGCCGCAGATCCTCGAGCTCCTGACATTAGGCGAGCTGCAGAAGAAGGCGCTAAAATACGGCGTCCAGGTAATGATAGAAGGCCCCGGCCATGTCCCGATAGACCAGATCGAGGCTAATGTCCTGCTCGAAAAATCTATTTGTAACGGCGCCCCTTTTTACGTTTTAGGCCCGCTCGTAACGGATGTAGCGCCGGGTTACGACCATATTACGGCGGCTATAGGCGGCGCCATTGCGGCGAGTAAAGGCGCCGATTTTCTGTGCTATGTTACGCCGTCGGAGCATTTGAGGCTCCCTACCCTTGAAGACGTTAGGGAAGGGGTCATAGCCTCTAAAATCGCGGCCCATGCGGCCGATATTGCCAAAGGCATAAAAGGCGCGATCGACTGGGACATCGCGATATCTAAGGCGAGAAAAGAGCGGAACTGGGAAAAACAGTTCGCGCTCGCGATAGATTCGGCCAGGCCGAAAAAGTATCGCGCTCAATCGAAGCCGGGCGAGAAAGATGTATGCACGATGTGCAGCGACTATTGTTCAATCAAGATGGCCGAGAAGTGCTTTAAGAGGTAGCAGTGGCGGATTGCATTAATAGGAAGAAAAATATAGCGATGTGTAATTGCACCTATGGCGGATGCCCGAGACATGGCGTATGCTGTGAATGCCTTGAATATCACCGAAAGAATGATGAACTGCCGGCATGTTATTTTGATAAAGCGGCGGAAAAGACGTATGACCGCTCATTTAATAATTTCATGCGATGCAAGTAGGGCGGAGGCAATATGAAAAAACTGTACCTTTCGAGCGCCGACCGCAAGATAGGAGGAATTTGCGGTGGGCTGGGCGAGTATTTTGACAAGGACTCCACGCTCTTCAGGGTTTTGTTTATATTGGTAACGGTGCTATCGTTCGGGGCCGGCATAATAGCGTATCTAGCCATGTGGATTGTCATACCGCGAAAGCCTAAATAGCAGATGAAGATAATAAGGCAACGGATAACGCTCGATGAACTTAATGAAATGGCCGTTAACTTATTCGGGGATATGATAAAGGCGGTCGTTGACGTTGACAGGGAGCTTATTGCGATTGACGCCGAACTTCATTCTGATTTGGAGGCGTTGCTTTTACAGGATGGGTCAAAACAGAAGAGCCTTTGGGGGATAAACTTTTATCCGGGAATGCGCGGCGATGAATTTATTGAATTTGATTCCATGATCAACATGCGGCCTTCTCAGGGCAACAAAAGCCGCGGCGTAGTGGACGAGGGTATACGCAAAAAGATTATTGAAATAGCCGCAAAAAGAGTTAGAAGATGAGCTATGAGCATAAAGCGCTTGCCGCGGGACGTTGGACCAAACTGTCATTTCTCGAACAGATGGCGGGTATCGGCAGCGAGGTAGAACGCGCTCTTAACTGGCGGGCGAAGAATAATTCCGCTTATTGCCGGCGGGCCCTTGAACGCGCCCTTGAGTTATTGGGTTTAACCCTGGAAGGAATGACGGATTTTGCCCGTCTCAGAGAAATCGCCAGGGTGCGGGAAGCTATTGCGGACTACTTTTTCGGAGAAAACTATTTTTCATCGACGGAAGAATTATGGAGAAAGTATTTCTCGCATTTTACCTATGCCGCTCGTAAAAATTATTGAGGTGTAGATGAGCATATTGGTCGTTGGTTCAGTCGCTATCGATTCGGTAAAGACGCCTTTCGGTGAGAGGGCTGAGGCGCTAGGCGGTTCTGCGACATATTTTTCGATTGCGGCATCATTCTTTAACAGGGTGAATATCATCGCGACGGTGGGCGAGGATTTTCCGCCGGAATACATCAGGTTATTTAAGAATAGAAGGATAGGGATCGGAGGGCTGCATGTTGCGAAGGGCAAGACATTCAGATGGAAAGGTTGGTATGATTACGAGTTCAACACCGCCCATACCGTATATACACATCTCAATGTATTCAAAAATTTCAAGCCTGAAGTGCCGCGCGAATTACGCAAATCAAAGCATCTGTTCCTTGCGAACATCAATCCGGAATTACAATATAATGTTTTGAGGCAGCTTGAACGGCCGCGGCTCGTTGCGGCCGATTCAATGAACTACTGGCTGGAGCACAAGAAGAAGGAATTTGAAAGGCTGGTAGGCAAGGTCGATATATTATTGCTGAATGACTCTGAGGCAAGGCAATTCAGCGGTGAATCTAATCTAGTCGACGCGGCCAGATTTATCGTCTCAGCAGGCCCTAAGGTCGTTATCATAAAGAGGGGCGAGCACGGCGTAATGTATTTTTCGAAAAATTCGCGTTTCACCGCGCCGGCGTACCTCCTCGAATCTATCCGCGACCCTACCGGCGCCGGAGACACATTCGCCGGAGGCCTGGTGGGCTATTTAAGCAAAACGCCCAGGATCAACGAAGCGAGCATGCGGAAAGGCATAATATACGGAAGCATCCTTGCGTCATTTGCCGTGGAAGATTTCAGCGTCAACAGGCTGCTTGGAATTTCGATCGGCGATATTCACGCGCGTTATCGCCGATTCAGGACGCAAACGCGATTTTGACGCGAGCGTAGTTCAATGGTAGAATATCCCGAAAGCTATATCGAAATTAGGCTCCATTTTAATAGGTATCGTTCGGGATCCCGAAACATACCTATTAAAAAGTGTCTATCGCGATAATAGATATGTTTCGGGACCAGCTTCGCGGGTTAGTAAAATTGCCGCCTAACTGTCGGTAGACTTGCGGGTGTAACACAACGGCCAGTGTTCTAGCTTCCCAAGCTAGATACGAGGGTTCGACTCCCTTCACCCGCTCCACTGCAGTCGGAAATGCGTGGGAATCGAAGCCGAATTACGCCGACGAATAGAGGAATAGGATTTGCTTATGCCTCGGATTTATTTGATTATATTACTGTCGAGCGCGCTGTGCGGGTGCGCCACGGCTCCGACTGCGCCGCCTGATTCCGGGCCAAGGGCGCCTGGCAATATATACACGCTAAAATCCGGTGAATATAAATATCCGGCATCGGGATATCTGTTCGCCTGGCCCATTAAGGGAGACATAGCCTCATCTTTTGGTTCGAAAATTGGCAGGATCGTCAATAAAGGCATTGACATAAAGGCTAACGACGGCATGAACGTTCATGCGGCAAAGGCCGGCAGGGTAGTCTACTGTAATCGGCGTTTAAAAGGTTTCGGGGAAACGGTAATTCTTGATCACGGTAACGGCTATCAGACGGTATATGCTTATAACTCAAGCATAATCGCGAAGATCGGCGATGAGGTAAGGCAAAACGACATCATCGCTAAGGCCGGCAGGACAGGGCGAGCGAGAGGGCCTATGCTCCATTTTGAGATAAGAAAAGACGGCGAACCGCAGAATCCGTATTATCATCTGCCGCATTAGGAGTATCGAAGGGTAGATATGTTCAGCGAACCTATGGTTGGCGAGAAGTTTTTTGGAAGAGAAGAGATGTTGGAGCTGTTGAATAAGAGGGTCATGGCCCTCAAAGACGGCTACAGGCAGAACATAGCGCTAACCGGCCAGAGCCTGACCGGAAAATCTTCCATAATACTGCATTTCCTACGGATGGTAAAAGAGGACGGCTTCATACCTATCTACATAGAGGTGATCAGGGAGCCGTTCAGATCGTTTTCGAACAAGTTCATCGCGACGATGCTCTACAATTCACTGAGCAAAACCGAAGAGGTAACGGACATAGATCTCGAGAACCTGCTCAACAGATCCCAAAAGGCCTTTCCGAAAACGCATCTGGCGATCAAAGGAATAAATTCGTCTATCGAAAAAGGGGATTTCGAGGACGCATATTCAAATCTTCTCGGGCTTACAACCGTGCTCAAAAACGAAACGGGGCTTTCCTGCATAGTCATATTTGACGAATTCGATAACCTGGAGCACCTTGGCGTAAAAAATCCGTTTTTAAGTTTCGGAAAAGTTATAATGGTTCAGAAGGACACCATGTATATAGTTTCAAGCTCAAGGGATGCGGCCATAAAGAAGATCTTGTCTGAAAAGCTTTCGCTGCTCTTCGGAAATTTCGAGGTGCTGAAGATATCAAATTTCGATCCAGACACGGCCGGCGAGTTCATAAATATGAAACTGGCCGGCTTCGATATTGAAGGGCCCCTCGAAGAGTTTCTTATTGCCTTTACGGACGGAAACCCGTTTTATCTGAACGCGCTGGCCTCGAAGGCCAAAGGCATGGCTATGGAACGGATGTCCAGCTACATCGATATAGACACAATAACGCATTCGATTGTGGAACTTGTTTATAGCGCTAACGGCATAATACACCAATACCTGATGAATTTTATCCTGGACCATCTTGATACCAAACACAGGGACACCCAAATTTCCATATTAACGGCCATAGCGGACTGCCTCAACAAACAGTCGGACATTGCGCGAGTCCTTAAGAGCAAGAGAGGTGAGGTTATTAAAAGGATGGCGTATCTTATGGAATCGGGGATGATTTCAAAGAACGGCGTCTTCTACGTGATAGATGACGCGATGCTGTCGTTTTGGCTTAAATTCGTCTATAAGAGAAGGAAAGAGATTCTCGTAGACGGAACATTCGATAAGACAGGCCTGTTCGAAGAAGACATAAAATCGTATATAGCGAATTTTTCGAGCGAGTTTAAAAAGACGGCGATAGAGAGGATCGCGGAGCTGTTTAACAGGTTTTCAAACGAACTTGTTCAGGTAGAGTCGAAGCATATAAGGCTTCCGCACTTCACCAAGGTTGAGATCAGGCAGTTTCAGGACTCAAGGCCCTTTATAGCGGCTTCTTTCCGCGGCAGCTTCTGGTGCGTTACACCATACGAACACCCTGTCTCTGAAAACGATATCATAAATTGCATAAAAAATACAAAGGCCATAGGCGTCAAGATTTCAAACAGGGTCATAGCGCCCCTGAAAGGGATAGACGAAAACGCAAAACTGCTTGCCAAGGAGCTGAGGTTCTCCATTTGGGACCGCGCCGCAATTAATGAACTGTTGGGATTTTATGGAAAGCAGAGGATCGTGCTGTTATGAAAATCCTGGTCCTATCCGATACGCATATACCGAGGGTAGCAGCCGACCTTCCGGAAAAAATTTATGAGGCGATAGCGGGTGTCGACATGATATTGCATGCGGGAGATTTTGTGGAGAAGGAGCTGTTGGATAAACTCGCGGTTTTAAAAGGGATAAAGGCTGTTTATGGAAATATGGATGGGCCCAACTTAAAGGGGCGGTTAAATGATAAAGAGGTGGTAGAGGTAGAAGGTTTTCGGATTGGGCTGATACACGGTTACGGCGCGCCGCGCGACCTTCCCGATACCGTGGGGCGGGAGTTCGCGGATGTGGACGCGATAGTATTCGGGCATTCTCATTCTCCTATGAACGAGGTGAGAGGCGGCATCTTGCTATTCAATCCCGGCAGCCCCACCGACAAGATATTCGCTAAAACCAACTCATACGGAATCCTCGAGGTAAGCGATAAAGGCATACTGGGGCGTATAATAGGACTGTAGCATGAACGCGTATCAGACCAGAGACCACAGACCGAAGACCGTAGACCTTTTAGGTCTCTGGTCTGTAGTCTCTGGTCTTTGGTCTATATTTAACCTATGAAACAGATACCCGTAATTAAAGTTGAAGCCGATACGCTTCCGGCGGCATGGGAGAAAGCGGTTCTCGCGACATGGAAAGACGGCCTTGACGTCAAGACCGAATATGATAAACCCGAAGACCCTATGAGCAAAGATTGCACGATGATAATCGTGATCGATTGCCCTATGAAAGAGCCCCGAATTCACAGGGCATTTCCGGGCGGCCTTGAAGATCTCGAGGCCTACAGGCAAGAAGTCGTTTATGGGATACACGACCATTGGATAAAGCCCGACGAGGGAAAGTGGACATACACCTATCACCAGCGCCTATCCGCCTACGAGACAGGGGGCAAAATTGTTGACCAGATAGACTACATGATAAAAAAGCTTTCTCGCGCCCCTTATTCAAGACGGGCGCAGGCCATAACATGGAATCCGGCTACCGACCCTGTCACCGACGATCCACCGTGCCTGCAGCGCATATGGTGCAGGGTTGTTCGCTCTTCGCAAAATAAATATACCCTTAATATGAATACGCACTGGCGGTCGAGGGACGCGTACAAGGCAAGCTTTATGAATATATTCGCGCTCACCGACCTTCAGAGGATTATGACTGACGAAATCTCTAAAAAGATGGGCCAGGAGGTCTCGGTAGGCAGATATGTCGACATAAGCGACAGCTTTCACATTTATGGAAGCTATCACGAGGAGTTTAAGAATTTCCTAAAGATAGTGGATAGCCGCTCTTTCGATGATAGGACATGGCCCACCGAATTCGCCATGCCGTTTTTTGAGGACGCGAAGGAGAAGATAAAGAATGAGGAGAAGAGATGATATGGATAAGCTATGGGCGCCATGGCGGAGTAAATATATATATTCGCGAAAGATAAAAAAGTGCATATTCTGCGGAAACAGGGCCGCGGACGAAGAACTCAAATATATTGTGGCCAAATCAAAACATTCTTTCGCGATGCTTAATCTCTATCCATATAATAACGGCCATGTCATGGTCTCACCTTACAGGCACGTGAATAGCTTCGAGCTTTTATCGAATGAGGAGATTCTGGATATGATGAAACTTGTCAACAGGATAAAGACGGTTTTAGATAAGAGATTAAAACCGCATGGATATAATATAGGAGCCAATATCGGCAAGGTTGCCGGAGCCGGTTTCGCCGGGCACGTCCATATACATATCGTGCCGCGCTGGACAGGCGATTTCAATTTTATGCCCATTGTCTCCGGCACAAAGGTTGTTTCCGAATCGCTCGACGTAATGTATAAACTGCTGAGGAAAAAATAATGTTAAAAAGACGCGACATAGAAAAGAAGGAGGAGCTTCTCGCCTCCTATGCCCAGAAGAGCAAATTCACCAAAGGCAGGCGCTATAAAGAGGCGGAGCACGATTACAGGTCAAGTTACCAACGCGATAGGGATAGGATCATATACTCAACGGCGTTCAGGAGGCTCGAATACAAGACGCAGGTTTTCGTAAACCATGAGGGGGATTACTACAGGACACGGCTTACCCACACGCTTGAGGTAAGCCAGATAGCCGGTTCTATCGCAAGGGCCCTCTGTCTCAACGAAGACCTTGTAGAGGCGATAAGCCTTGCCCATGATCTTGGCCATACGCCTTTCGGCCACTCCGGTGAAGACGCCCTCCATGAGATAATGCGCGACCACGGCGGATTCGATCATAACTCTCAAGGTTTAAGAGTCGTGGACTATCTCGAGGAAAGATATCCGGATTTCCCCGGTCTAAACCTCACTTATGAGGTGCGCGAAGGTATAATAAAGCATTCGACGCCGTTTGACCGGCCGCGGCCCTTGATACCATTTGAATCTAAAGGCTCTCCGCTTTTGGAGATACAGGCTGTCGATATTGCCGACGAGATCGCCTACGATAACCACGACCTCGATGACGGGATAACGAGCGGGCTTCTGAAAGAGGACGATTTAAGAGAAGTCTCCTTGTGGGCCGCGAAAGAGAAAGAGATCAAAACAAGATATCCTCACATAAAGGGCGAGATCAGAAAATATCAGATAATAAGGGCTCTCATAAATGAGCAGGTCACTGACGTATTATGCCAAACGGAAGCAAATATCAAAAAATTCAAGATCCAGAGGCCCCAGGACGTGGTAAAGATACCGGAGCGTATCGTTACGGTATCCAAGAGAATACAGGCCTTGAGGCAGCCCATGCGCGATTTTTTAACGCAGAACCTTTATCAGCACTACAGGGTTGTCAGGATGTCGAACAAGGCATGCCGTTTTATAACGAGCCTTTTCAATGTTTATCTCGATAAGCCGGAGCAGCTTCCGCCAACTGCTCAAGGCAGGCTTAAGGGAGAGGATAAATGCCGTGTCATCTGTGACTATATCGCAGGCATGACGGATAGATACGCGCTGGATGAATATAAAAAGTTTTTTGAGCCATATGAGAGGGTCTAGTATCAGACCGTAGACCTTATAGGTCTTCGGTCTGTGGTCTCTGGTCTTTGGTCTATATAAAAATCAACCTAAAATATGGAAAAGCTGAAGGAACACATATATCAGGAAGAGCTATTTGATCGTCTCAGGAAAAGCGTCGGCCTGAAACGGGAAGAGGAATGCATCGGCTGTATCATCGAGCCGGCAATATGGTGGATAGTTGAAAAACCCGATCCTGCTTTCAGCGAGCTCAAGAAGCTGCTCGGCGCAAATTGTCCTTATCTCAGAAAAGCCGCCGGCAAGAAGACCGGAAGCTGCGTCAGCGATCTTTTGGATGTCCTAAAGAAAACATGCACGGAGAAGAAGCTTACCAGGTTCGATTGCCCGAGCGGTATGCACGGTTTTGTATACCCGATAATTCAGGGCGACAGACTCTATGGCTATATCGGCGCCTGTTACGCGAAGAGGGATGTGTCCGGTGAAATACTCGATGTATTCGCGGCATTTACGGACACTATAGTCAGGGAGGTTCAAAAGGAGCTTGAGCTTTCAAAGCTTTACGAGATGATACGGCCGCGCGCGATAGCTCTCTCGACGGTTCATACCGTGCATAGGCTCATAAGCTCTACGCTTGACCTTAACGAACTGCTTCCGCGAATAGCGCGCCTTTCGCTTCAAATAATGAGGGCCAATAGATGCTCTATAAAATTGATAGATTCAAAAAAGAAAGTGCTTTTGCCAAAAACAACCATCGACTTAAAGAAGAAGAAGATACGCTTAAAGAAGGTCAAGGTCGGCAAATGGGCGCCTGGCAAGGCAGTCAAATACGGCAGGCCCATAAGAGGTGAAAATTACCTTGCCACACCGCTGATAGACGAGGATGTCATAGGTGTAATAACTCTATACGATAAAATCGACGGGAAGCCTTTTACATCGTTTGATCAGGAGATAATGTCTACATTGGCGGAGCAGGCAGTCATCGCTATCAAGAATGCCCAACTCTACAAAGAACAGGAAAAGCTCACGATGGGCACAATAAAATCCCTGTCCGCGGTCCTGGACAGACGGGCTCCGGGGACTTACGTGCCGCGCGCGTCTTTTTCAAAGATAACGATTGCTATGGGCCATGCGATGCATTTGGACAGCGACACCTTAAGAAGCCTCGAGTATGCTTCCATCCTGCACGATGCCGGCGAGATCGTCGTCCCGGATGAAGTGCTGTCTAAACCGACTAAGCTAACCGGAAAGGAATATAAGATAGTTAAAGAGCATCCTTCTATCGGTGTGGAATTATTAAAGCATATAAAAGCGCTGAAATCGGTTACTCCCATAATATTGTATCATCACGAAAATTATGACGGCTCCGGTTACCCCAAAGGTCTTAAAAAGGACCAGATACCGCTGGGAGCGAAGATCATGGCAATCGTAAGCGCTTTTGAAGCCATGATAACTAAAAGGCCATATCGGACAGTTATGACTATAGATGCCGCCATAGAAGAGGTCAGGCAAAATTCCGGCACACAGTTCGACCCAAAGGTAGCGGATGTTTTTTTAAAGATTATGAAAAGGGAAGACATTAGATCGATGTTGAAAAGGGAGCTGTATGGACATAAATAAGGCCTTTCGGTCCAAGATACACAGAAAGATAATAGCGTTCTTTCATGAAAATCAGGCGTCTATCGACACGCCGAGAGGCGTGGCGACATGGATAGGAGAAGACAGGGCCAAGGTAAAGTCAGGACTTGAGGACCTGGTCGGGCTAAAAATTCTTGTCGCCCACAGGGCATCATCAATAACCGGTTATAGCTATACCCGCGACGAGAAATTCATATTAAAAATAGCCAAACTCCTAGAAAAGCCCTCGTAGTGATTGTTATGCCCCTGGCTTAGCCGTGTAATTTCCCCATTTCAATATGGATACCTATAAAAAGTTTTATAAAGAGTTGAATGATCGGCAGAAACTGGCCGTTGACGCGATAGACGGTCAATTTCTGGTGCTTGCCGGGCCTGGCACAGGGAAGACTCAGCTGCTTTCCGTTAGGGCAGCCTCGATACTGAATTCGGCCAAAATAGGCCCGGAAAATATCCTGATACTGACTTATACCAATTCGGCGGCCAAGACGATGAAAGAACGTCTGACAAAGATCATGGGCACTGCCGGATACGAAGTCGATGTGGGGACGTTTCACGGCTTCGCCAATTCTATACTGCGGGAGTCCGATGAAACCATAAATTACATCGGTGATAAAATTCTTATGGATGACGTGGAGCGGATGAGGGTGATTGAATATATACTGGACAATTCCGAAGGCCTTGATGATATACGGCCGTTCAGGGCGCCGTATGCGTATCTAAAGGAGATCCTTATCAGGATAAGCGAGATGAAGAAGGACGGTATCACGCCGGATTCTCTCGATGAATATCTTGAAAAAAAAGAAAGCCAATACCGGTATATGGAAGATAAATACATAAAACGCCTCATGGCGCTGTCGAAGGCCTACCGCATGTACGAGCGGCTGAAAGAGGGCGGGAACAAAGATGTCTTTGACGAGCGTGGCCGTTATGATTTTGACGATATAATCCTGTTTGCCACGGAGGCGCTTTATAAAGAAACCGCGCTAAAAAATGAATACCAGAAAGAATATCGTTATGTTATGGTGGATGAATTTCAGGATGCTAACGATGCTCAGATGAAACTTCTCCTTGAGATCCTCGACTACGACAATCCAAACCTCTTGTGTGTGGGCGACGACGATCAGTCTATATATCGTTTTCAGGGCGCAAGCGTCGGTAATTTTAAAAGGCTTGCGAAACGTTTTCCTGATCTGAAAACATTCCACCTTAAGGATAATTATCGTTCTACCCCCGAGCTGATAAACGCGTCTTCCAAAATTATCAATATAATACCGCCGGAAGAGAGGGTGGGGGCGAAATCACTTGTAAGCATGAGGGCTTGGGAGGAGAAAGAGATAGGATTTCACGAATTCACCACTCAGGAAGAAGAGTTATTGTATATAGTTGACAAGGTAAAAGAGCTCAGGGTAAAGATCGAAGAAGACGAAGGGCTTACAAAAGAGGAGCGCCGGTATCCTTATAATAACATCGCGATACTTGTCAGAAAGCGAA
>JAUYDB010000149.1 GCA_030691985.1 Candidatus Omnitrophota bacterium
CGGCGCCGACCACGGCGGATTTGATCTTAAGAAGGATATAGTCGATTTTCTCAGGGCGTGGCATTACCAAGTGAAATATTTCGGGACATTTAGCGCCGAGAGGTGCGATTATCCTAAAATAGGATATAAAGTAGCGTCCAGCATTGCGTCCGGCAAGTTTGAAAGAGGCATATTGATATGCAAAAGCGGCATCGGCATGTGCATAGTGGCCAATAAGGTCCACGGGGTACGGGCGGTCTTATTGCCTGATGAGGAGAGCGCGCGCGTAAGCAGGCAGCATAATGACGCGAATATCGCTATATTCTCCGGCAAGTCCATAAACATAGCCAGGGCCAAAAGGATTTTAGAAGTGTGGCTTTCGACGGATTTTGAAGGCGGCCGGCACCTAAAGAGGATAAAACAGATAAAGAAGATAGAAGAAATGATAAGGCGCGGTTCTAAATAACGCCGGAGGAATATAAATGTTCGACGAACTAAAAAAACAAGACCCCGAAATTTATGAAGCGATAATGAATGAAACAAAAAGGGAAAACGAAAATATCGAGCTTATAGCCAGCGAGAATTTCACGGGCGTCAGCGTCCTGGAGGCGCAGGGCTCGACCATGACCAATAAATACGCCGAAGGCTATCCGGACGCGCGCTGGTACGGCGGCTGCGAATACGTCGATGTCGTCGAGAAATTGGCGATAGAAAGGGCAAAGAAGCTTTTCGGCGCCGAGCACGTGAACGTTCAGCCTCATTCCGGCACAACGGCTAATATAGCCGTCTATTTTTCCGTCTTGAATATCGGGGATACTATTCTTTCCATGGACCTTGCCTGCGGCGGCCATCTCAGCCACGGCCACAAACATAATTTTTCGGGAAAATACTTCAATATCGTGCCATACGGCGTCAGCAGGAAAACAGAGATGCTCGATTACGACGAGATAAGACAAAAAGCTAAAGAGCATAAACCGAAGTTAATATTAGCCGGGGCGTCCGCTTACCCGAGAACGATAGATTTCAATAAATTCAGGGAGATATGCGACGAGGTAGGGGCGATATTTATGGTGGATATAGCGCATATCGCCGGCTTGGTGGCGACGGGTTTACATCCCACTCCGGTGCCGATCGCAGAATTTGTGACATCGACTACCCATAAGACCCTGCGCGGCCCGCGAAGCGGTTTTATAATGTGCAAAAAAGAGTTTGCTAAAGGCATCGATATGGCGGTCTTCCCGGGCCTTCAGGGCGGGCCCCTTATGCACGTGGTAGCGGCGAAGGCAGTGGCATTTAAACAGGCGCTCGCCGCTTCGTTTAAAGATTACCAGACACAGATGGTGAAAAACGCGAAGG
>JAUYDB010000150.1 GCA_030691985.1 Candidatus Omnitrophota bacterium
GTTCGACTATCCCGAGCTCCGGGACGAGCATGGCTGTCCGGATAGCGTGACGATAGAGACCTTGCGCTATACGAGAACGAAAGACAATTCTGTGCTAACGAAAGAGTTACTCCTGGGAGATGATATCAAGGGCCAGGCGGCGGTCGTTTCGACCGAAGACTATGAGCTTGTCGAGATCGAGAATATAGATCCGCTGACCGACCTGACAGAGATCGACTGGAGAAAGGTCTATTACTACAAGAATGCCACAGGTGAGAGCGGCGTGGTAACGGAGAAAAAAGAGCTGCCGGGCGCCTTAACGGTCTATCGATGGGAGAAGAAGGTGAGGAAGGATGATGGGACTTACACGACACTCCTACCAGACGAGTACTATACACCCGACGGTTCAAATATGCAAAAGGCGCCCGGAGGCAAGATAAAATATGTGCTTTATGAAAGACTCAAAAATGTAATAAGGGTGCATGAGCGATGGACCCTTGACAATAAGAAGGAACTTGATCTGGACAAGCATCCCGAACTTGCGGACAAAAATATCGAAAATATGCCGGGCTGGCGGAGATACCTGAAGGGCCTTGAAGTATATACAGTTACCGAGACCGGTGATGTCTATTCCGTCCCTGTCTCCGGGCCGGATGCGGAAGAGGGGCTATATTATTTTGGGTATGTATATATCCCGAAAGCGGGCGTATCCGGGGACGAGGATGGATACGGGGAAGAGGAAGGCGCGCTCATACAGCTTAAAAAATCGCAGAAGATAGATTCCAAAGGCCAACCCGCGCTTCTTGACCCATATTACAGAAGGCATCCGCAGGTAATACATAAAAACGAGATCATGGAAAAGGAGCTGTATTATCATTTTTATCATAATAGCCGCCACCTTGTATTGGTAAAGACACTCGGCGAAGACGGTAAGTTCTCCCTCGGCGAGATACAAGAGGAAGACAAAGAGGTCAGGATCCTGTATGAATATGCCGGCAATCTTGCTATTAGCGGGAAGGAGAACGAAAATGTCTCATTAAGCGTAGACGGCAAGCCATCCAAGCCATTGTCGATAACAGAACTCGCGATGCCCATCTATGCAGAAGGAAGCTTGGAGGCCTTGATTGCCCCTAAGGATGCGGCGCGCTTTGTCCAGCCGGAATATAACTATATATATAGAACTGATGAGTTGACCGGAATTGAGCAGGCCTATCTTATTCCGCCAACGCCCGCAACGCCCGCGAGAAACTTCGTTAAAGACGAAAAACCGGTAGCTGGCTTCGAAATAAAAAAAGGCAGGATGATCGACAGGCGGTTTAACCAGGAATCGATAATATTAGACAACCCCGGCAAGATAACCATAAACAGAAGGAGTCATAGCATAGAATCAGGCGACTTCATAGGCGGCCCTACCATTGCCAGGGTCAAAAGAGTAGATAACGAGTTCCGTACGACATACGAAAATAATGAATACGTGGATATATGGCAAAAGGGCTGGACATTCAGGGCGAGCGTTTCAAAACCCGGCGAAGTCATCCGGGCATTCAATCGAGAGACCGGCTGCGATTACTATTACGAACAGAGCAAACTCAAGAAGATCGTTTTCGATCGGCCGTATATACCTCCGATACCTCAGATAGACGCGAAATTCGTAATAGCCCACAACGGCATAGTCGAGACCATATTTGACGGTTCGAAAGCCGATGGCGGCAGGGTGATCGGACAGGTATATAGTGATGGTACGAGGGAAGATATAAAATATCGACCCGAGCGCCTGGATGAGGCAAGCGCCGCCTATCAAGAGTGGGCCTATTTCAAGGATAAGAAAGGTAATGGATACAGTTGGCAGCACAATACGAAAGACCTAAATAAAGAGGTAGCGAAGATAAAGACTGTATCAGGGGCTACCGGAAAGTACAAGTATGATAACGGCAAGTTTGTATTGAATATAGATGACAATCTCCTCGGCCGGTCATATGACACGAAGGGCCGGATGAGGGTAAAAGAAGATGACAATCTCCTCGGCCGGTCATATTACACCCCCTCCTTCCCTAAAAAATTCCGCGAATTCGCGGATGAACACGGCGGCATCGTATTTGCTAATTATGACGGCACCAACAAGGGCGATGCGCTCATCTGGACGAGACAGGTCTACGCTGACGGCACTGTCGAAGAGATGGACCATGCCGCCGGCATAAAGACGGTATTTGACTCACATGGCATGAAAATTGTCAGATATGAGTATGACAGCGCGGGCCGTCTTAAAAAGAAGATCGACTATGCCAAAAGGCGTATAACCGTATACCAAGACTCAGGATATATAGAAACCGGTAACCTTATCACGATGGCCGGAATTGAAACTGATCTCGACGGAAAGTCCAATCCCAAATCCTTCAAAGGCATCCAGGTAAAAGGAGGCGCCTTCTATGCCGAAGTATCCGGACAACCCGGCATCTACTTCAGGACTCCCCGGGGCCGCACACAGGCAGACGCTAAGGTGAAGGCCTCCCCGAAGGCCGACAATAGCGGCATGGATGAGCAAGCGCTCGAGGAATACGAATACGATCCTAAGACCGGCAATCTCTCGAAGAAGATCGATCATGTCAACAGGCGCATGACCGTCTATGACCACTATGAGGAGAAGGGCAGTCTCACCACGATGACCGGCATCGAGACTGACCTCGACGGAAAGTCCAACCCGAAGCCATTCAGAGGCATACAAGTGAAAGACGGGCCGTTCTACAGCGAGACTGACGAGCCGGACGTTTATTTCAAGACTCTTCCGGAGGATAAACAGGCCAAAGCCGAGGATAAACAGGCCAAAGCCATGGTGAGGGCGAGGCCGAAGCCGGATAATAGCGGCATGGATGAGAAGGCCCCGGCTTTGGAGGAATACGAATATAATTCCGACGGCTCGCTGAAAAACGTGAGAAGGGAATGTTATTTCGGAAAAGACAAGGACGGAAAAGATGCGGCTCTGGTAATATTGCGCTACAGAGAATCCCTTACAGGCATATCGGGGATAGCATCCAATCTCGTATATAATAGAAGGACGATAACTCGCAAAGTGACCGTCCTCGTCCCGCTCACCGCCGATAAACAGCTTGACAAATCCCGACCCTTCAAAGTATTCAATGGATATATAACCGACCTTAACAAGGCAAAAAATATGAATCCGGACGGAGTGCTCTCATTACCCCCCGACCCCGAACCGAAGCCATCCGAAGCCGCCAAGCCCGGACAAGGCAGCACTGCTATCGTGGCCGCGGCATGGCCTGTCCTTGATAGTCTGGGAACGCTATTTCCCGCGAGTGACGTTAAGACTATAGAAGATGCTATTTTTGCGCATTTTAGGGAAGCGGTCAAATCCGATTATCTGCGGTTCATGAAGAAGAAAGGGGTTACGATATATGCCAGCAAGGTGCTTGAGAAAGAGATATTTTCGGAGATGTATAATCTGGTGCAGAGCTACAAAAAAGAAAAGAATAGCCCTGATTTCCAACTGCGCACCTACATAAACTGGGCAAGGTTTAACCTGGAGCGCCTGAAGGCCTTTGAAGAAGTTTCTTATCAAGAGTTTTTCGGAGATAAAAGAGATGTTGAAAATTACCACGATAATATCCGATATGTCAGAAGAAGCCTCCTCGTCATGCTATCGGCTAATGATGTCAAAGAGGTTTATAAGTTATTCAACCATCCCTGCACCGAGACGCCTCTAGTCAGCTGGAACGGCCGCGAGCCTAAAAATAACGTATTCCCGTTCGATCTTACCAACGCCGCTCTTGCTTTCGCGACTAAAGATAAGGAAACCGGCAGGATGGTTGTCGATATGACAAGCAGGGAACTTCAAGTCCTGATCTGGTCGCGAAAGAATGGGAAAACGCCGGTGAGGATTACCTGTGTGGATGTAAATGGCGGCAAGGCATCGTTCGTAGCCATTGTGCGCGGAAATAGCATGTTGGACGCATTGGACGATGAACAAAAAGCCAGATTGACTCATCAAATAGATTTTAGCCCAGGCACTAAAGACAGCCGATACAATATAGAGAAGTCGAAATCGCCGGTGTTTAATCCTGAAAAAGTAACCCGTTTTACGATCGAAGACACCTTAGACCTCTCCGCCTTTGATATAAAGGTAGTCATGGAAGACCTCTCGCCCTCCTTCTCTTCGGCACAGACTGAACAGACGAGCGTCTTCAACTATTTAGGAGAAAATGCGTTTAGCAAATCTATGAATGGTTTAGAGATTGCCAAGAAGATGGATAGAGAAGAAATTGAAGAAAAGGATACCGGTGTGCGGCATGTATATGGGAAGTTTTGTTACGACCTCACGCAAAATTTTGTGCCTATCGATGTTTCTAATGACAAGGTTTACATATTCTTCCAGTTGCCCGTTCAATTTAGAAAGGAAGGCGTTAAAGTTATTCTCTCCTTTATAACCAAGGGTGGAGGGCAGTTCAGCGAGGAGTTTTTAACTAAAGATAGCAGCGGCATTGTAAGCGAAACATTTAAGCCGAAACGCACAACAGATTTCGATCCCACCAAGGTAATTGCCCTTGAGGCGCGGTTCGAATTAGCGGCTCGGCCGGTTCTTCCGCAGGGAAAAGGCATTCTGCCGAGGGTAATATCGACAGCCGTGATAGCTGGCTCGTTAATCCCGTTAATCGCCTTGGCCTTTATAATATCGGTATTTTTGTTCTTGAGGAAGAACTGGATGGATGACAGTAAGATAAAAAAGGCGATAGAAAGGAGACGGAAAGAGCCTCAATCGCCTTCACCTGTGCCACTACCAGCCGGCGCTCCGCCTGCGCCGCTGCCGGCCGTACCAGCGCCGGATCCGGATGAGGCGCTCTTGAAGGCGTTAGGGGATGCCGGTGAAAATATCAATAAGTGGGTGAACGATATAGGCGTCGATATCCGCTACGAGGGGAGCCAGCAGGAGGATAAAGGCATATTCTTTCCGCGAATAAGAAAATCAGAGCCGTGGGAATTTTTCGACCAGAATTCAGCCCCTCGCTATAAGAGAATAATCTTAAAAAATATTTTATTGATCGCGGGCGGCGCCCTTCTTTATTTCGGCGCGCCTGTCTTTGGCGGGGCTCCTCTCTTCGGGCACTTCTCTTTTGCTGCCTACCCCGGACTTCTCCATCTATATCCTTATATAATTCTCATGATGGCATCCGGCTTTCTCAACTGGTTTAAATTAGGACGCTCCATCATGATAGGCGGAGGCCTCCTCTTTTTACAACAGCTATTTTCTGATAGTCTTGATCAGACGAGCCTTGTCCTGTCGGCGGCGCTGATAGGTTTCGATATAGCCAGACTCTACTGGAAATATTATAAGGACGTGGTTGGTCTTAATAGTAGACCTGCCATATATATACAGAGTCAGATTGCTCAATTGGAAGATCTGCGGACCAGGTTGATCAAAATTAAGGAAAATGAAACGATCATAGATAAGATAGGAGATCGTACCAGGCCGAGACGTTCACGCGATGTGGATGAATGGGATAAACAGAAGTATGTAGGCGGCGGCATTACCACGACCCCTCATTTTAGTCAAATTCTTGACGAGTCGATAGAGGAGATAGACGTATTGATTGCCAAAGGAAAGGAATCCTTAAGATCGCTTGGCAGAGAAGATGTGGAGGCTCCGGAACTGGATGATACGGCACGGCGTGAAATCCAACAGAGTGTATTGCGGTATAACCACGCGAAAAGCGCAGGAATGACGCTTGTCGTCGCGGTAGGATTAATGGCAATCTTTTGTGCTATACGGTATTTTTATGCGTCCAATTTGACTGTCGCATTGATTGCCGCGGGCGCCGTTACCCTTATCGCCTTTGCGATATTTGTCCGTATAGTTACGGAACGGGCAAAGGCGCTTACGCTTATCTATCCGGCGCTGGATATGAAAAATATTTACAGGGATTTTCAAAGGCTTATCTATAGCTCGTCCACGCGCAAAAACCTGAAAGCGATAGATGTCAGGAGGTTCCTCGTACAGGCAAGGGCCGCGGTAAGCATGGCAAAAGAGGCCGGTATCGCGATAACTCCGGGAAATATTCAGGAAAAACTTGACTCTTCGCGGGATGCGATGATCAATGTAAGAGACAGCGCGACAGTCCGTGACTTTATGGACAGTTTCCATCTGACCGAGATCGAGAAATTGCCAAAGAGGATTTCGATGATTTTCAGAATAGGAATTGTCATATTTGCGTTAACCACCTTATCATACATCGTTATAATCATCGGTATCGTGGGCGTGCGGGAACTGTTCAGCTTGATCGGTACGGGTGAATTAACCGTTTACGGAGCCATGTTTGAACATCCCTTCGGGATAGTCGAATTCGGCCGAGGCATCGTCGATTTTGCCTACCACACAGACTCTGTAGGAAAATTTTTATCAGGCATCTTGAGCATATTAAATCCGTTCACAACAAACGTATATATAACCGACGTCCAAAGCTGGATACCGACCATGCTTTTACAAAGCTTTTTCGGCATATCGATGCTGGCGAGCTTAATGCTTTTTGCGGCCAAATTCGTATTCTACGATCTCGGCAGATATTCAAGGGTCTATCTTTCTCAAACGGAGCCCAGCGCTAAACCTTATAAGTTGCGTGCCATTCTATCCGCGGCTGCGTTAGTGGCATTGTCTATATTCGGCCAAGATGCGGTGTCTATGTATAATATCTCGCCGTGGCTCTTCCTCTTCGCCAAGATATCATTGATGGCGTTATCGCTCCACTCAACATGGAAGTGGGCGGTAATAAGGACGGCAAGGCATAGGTTCAAGGCCATATCCGAGGACGACAAGCTGTATGACGGCCGGCAGGACAACGACCTGACGATGATAGAGGATGTCCGCAGAAAAAAAACGAATACTGAATCAGAAAAGCTGATATCATTCGATAAGTTCGTCCAGACACTATTATATAAATTCGAACCCGAGGATCTCTCGTTGGTCCATAAAGTAA
>JAUYDB010000156.1 GCA_030691985.1 Candidatus Omnitrophota bacterium
ACATTACTGCCTTCCTGCAGCGTATAGTATGTGGTCGACTTATCTATCGGCTCGTATTTGCACTCGACGTCTTTTAGTATAATTATCCCGCCTTCCAGAATTTTCTCTTCGTAATACCGGATGCTAAAGGCCGCTAAGCCGAACAGGAAAATAATAAACAGCAAGGCAAACGTGAATCCGAACCTCCTTTTTAATACGGGCATAAACACAAAAATAATCTGAACAAAAATAGCTATAAAGTAAAGCAGTATTGTTAAAACGGCGATCCTCTTCAGGCTAAAATTCCTGAAAGGCCGTTCCAGCGTCCTGACGATTAAGTTTCTCGCCTGAACCTCTGGGCTCGAATCTCCTACCAAAGACCGCGCATATGCAAGATTTGATTTCAGGTCGCTGTCATGCGGCATAAGCCTTTTTGCCCGTTCATAATAAAGTATCGCATGCCCTGTTTTCCCAAGCTTCAAGAATGCATTACCGATATTATAGTAAAGAGGCCCGCTCTCAAGGCCTCCGGCATCTTTTATCTTCGCATATTCTTTGATCGCGTTCGCGTAATCCTGTTTTTCATAATAGCCATTGCCCGCATAAAACAACTGGTCGGGCCCTGCCTTCTTATCTTCCGCGAAACACGGTTTCTGCGATAAGATAATGAGCATGGCTAGTGAGTAAATATATCGTCTTGTCGAACCACTCATAGTTTTTTCCGCTCCAAATAATTAATCACCTCTTCCAGCTCTTTCAGGTCATCCTGCATTTTGAAGTTGTCGGCCTGGAAGAAGGCAAAACGCGCCCTGTCGCATACCTCGAACAAATCCTTAACCTTTTTGAGCATACCTGCATCCACATCTCTTGATGTCAACGCGCGTTCCGCGACATCCGCGGTTATGCCATGGGTCGGCATGCAAAACCTGATTCCCAGATAGTCCTGAAGGTTTTTAAATATCGTTTCATAGAATGCCTTGGGTTCCGGCTTCTTTAACGCGCGCTTAAGGCCCCTGAGGCCTTTTCGCGCGGACCGGAAGGCGTTTATACGGCTTGCTCGTATGGTGTCGCGCCTTAATCTGTCTCTTCTCTCCTGGACCAAATAGAGAAATAAAAGAACCAGCAGCGGCAATGCGATTGCAAAAATAAACGGTTTACTCTTGTAAAAGTTGCGCCCTATCTTTCTCCACCTCCCGGGCGCTTCCTTAATATATATGATATCCCGCGCCAAGATATCCTCTTTCTGGGGCGCTTGGACAGAAGAGATCGGCCCCACTATTTGAGCAGGCGCTTCCTCACTACCCTTTTCAACCTGTATTGCTATAGGGCCCTGCGATATGGACCGGTAAACTTTTTCATTTGGGTCAAAATAATTAAAAACCGCCTTTGGTATATCCTTGACCCGGTCATTTTCGGGAATAAGCACTACTTTAAATGATTTCGTATTTTCTCCTGTCCTCACCTGTGGTTCATAAATTTTAAAGCCGGTTATATTTTCTATCTTTGGCATCAAAACCGTGTTGAAATTACCGGAACCGTTTATTTCCATGTTCAATGATATAGGATCCCCTGCCTTTACCTTTGTAGGGCTTGCCTTATATATAAACTGATAATCCCCCACCGCCCCCGTAAAGTCCTGAGGCCGGTTTTCGGCTGGAAGGGGCGAGATGATAAGCTGCGCGTCTTGAGACTTTAATTCTATTGGATGTTTTTCGTAACGCGTAAAGAAGTCGTCAAAGAAAGAGTCTCTCCTGGGATCATCTCCAAAAATATCGTTTCTCATAGGATCTCTCGGCGTCTGTTTTATCGCCATGAGATTACACTTTATCCTGGCCGGGCCAACCCGGTAATTTCCGGGCCTTGTGCCGAACATCTGGGTCTTAAACTCAAGTACATCGTAAATCGCTTGGCCGTATTCCTCCCTGTACTGTTTCGGTTCCTTGAATTCAATCTTGGAAAAGCCTTCTTGGTCGAATGTTGGAAGTTGTATATCGCTCGCGTTCATCCTGTTTACATATAACTTTATCGTTACCGGGACAAGCTCATTAACATATGCCGCTGACTTCCCGACTTTAAGCACAAGAAATATTCTGTCTTCGAGATTAAGCTTTTCTATTGTGTCAGATTCTACCGGCGCGGCGACACGCACCGGCGCCGCCTTCTCTTCTACAACCTCGAGAAATACCATATTCGATGTATAGGTATTCCCTTTATATTTAAACGAGAAAGGCCCCAGCTGAAATTTAGCGATCTTGAGCGGCAAAACGCTGTACATATGAGTTACCGAACTCGAAACGCGCCCGTTTATCACAGTCATCATGGTTGATGGGCCGAGGTAACGTATCTCAAGACCGCTTACATTGCTTATGTCGGGCGCCGGCATGCTCTGCGTCCCGTAAAAGGACAACCCGAGCTGCACCGTCTCGCCGATAGCGGCACGGCTTCTGTCAAAGGCCGCCTCAAATTTAACGTCAGCCGCGTCCGCGGACACTACTGCCCAACTCGTGACAAGGTACGCTATAGTAAAAACTTTAATAGTATGTTTCATCGCCGCATATCTACTCATCATAAATTTTTACGGGTCCTGCCCCTCTAAACCTAAAACTCCAGTTACGGTGAGCACAAGTATGCTAATAAGCTTACAGGGAAAATGTTCCCCTCACCATTATAGCCAGGTCGGTCTTTTGTGAAGGAGAAAAACGGGAACCTGTCCCGAGGCCTTCGGCCTCGGGACAGCCGCTGCTTTAATATAGCAGGCGGCTTGCGGAACTCGGGCCCATGGAAGGGCCCTCAAACATCCTCGGTTCTTTTATTATCAAAAAATTGTTAACAATAACCGTTTTTCTCCTTCACAAAAGACCTAACATTTTCATTGTGCTCACCATAAC